>NZ_JBFAZH010000828.1:0-3491 GCF_040681735.1 Actinoplanes sp. NPDC051633
ACTGACCGATCAGACGTGATGAGGGCCGGCCCCGTTTGGGGCCGGCCCTTTCTCGTTGCGTTCGACTACTCCGACTTGGGTTCCCTGGCGACCGTGGTGTGCAGGTCGGCGGTCGGGAAGTTGTCCGGCGGAACGTCCGGAGCGATCGGCCCGCCCGGCGCCGGGCGGTCGGTCTGCTCACTGTGGACGACCGGAGCGGTGGCCGTCACCTTCGACGCGGCGTCGGATCCCGGCTGCGCCGCGGGCTCGTCCTCGGCGGGCTCCTGCGGGACCGACTTGACCGCGGTCGGCTCGGTGCCGTCAGTCAGGTTGACCTTGGCGGTGACCACCTCGGCGATGGAGACGGCGTGCTCACCGCCCTCGTCCCCTGCCTCAACGCCCGCTGCCTCATCGCCGGCCGACTCCTTCGCAGCCGACTCCTCGCCCGACGGGGCGTCGGCGGATGCGTCCGGAGCGGTCGCCGCCGGAGCAGCCGCCGCCGGAGCAGCCGCCGCCGGAGCAGTCACCGCCGGAGCAGTCACCGCCGGAGCAGCCGCCGCTGGAGCAGCCGCGGCCTTGCCGGTTGTCACCATCGGCGGCTCGGCGGTGTCGGCCGACGCCGACCGAGGGAGAACGGTCGCTTCGCCTGCCGACGCCACGGGCTCGTTCCCCTGGGCGGCCTGGGAGACGAAGGTCGTCCCGTGGCCGTCCGAGGGGGACTCGGCCTGGGAGACGAAGGTATCCGCTTCGGAACTCGTCCCCTGCGCAGCACCAGAAACCGAGGCGGTCCCCTCGGCGTCCGGCGCATCGGCGGAACGGGAAACTGAAGTCACCCCGGCGACGTCCACCCCTTGCGGCGCAGGGGAGACCGACGCCGCGCTCTCGGCGTCTACCTCCCGCGCAGTGTCGGGAACCGAGGTGGGGTCCTTGGTTTCGGTCTCTTGCGTGGCCCGGGGAGTAGTGGCCTGGGGAGTAAGGGTCGCGGCCTCGGGGGTGGGCTCCTCGCCGGACCCCGGGTGGGCCGCCCGCTCCGGGTCGCCGTGGCGATTGGCCAGCTCGGCCGGCCCGCCGAAGAGGCGCGGCATCGTCGCCGTGTACGCCTCGCGCAGCTCGTCCAGCTCGATCGTGAACTCGTCGCGCACCTCGAGGACCGCCTCCGGCGAGGTGGTGCCGATCGGCGTACACGAAACGCCGTGGTCCTGAGCCAGCGCCACGAACGCCTTGTCGTGCCCGCGGGGCACCGCGACCAGCACGCGGCCCGCCGACTCCGAGAAGAGCCAGACGAATGCCGAATG
This sequence comes from Actinoplanes sp. NPDC051633, assembly GCF_040681735.1. Taxonomy (NCBI): domain Bacteria; kingdom Bacillati; phylum Actinomycetota; class Actinomycetes; order Micromonosporales; family Micromonosporaceae; genus Actinoplanes; species Actinoplanes sp. NPDC051633. The sequence continues at coordinate 1,275 of NZ_JBFAZH010000828.1, forward strand.
CTCCTCCGGCAGTGCCACCCGGGCGCCGATGTTGCGCCGCAGGCAGCTCTCCGCGAGCACCTGCGCGAGGCCGCCGTCCGACAGGTCGTGCGCCGCGCTGACGTGCCCGGCCTCGGACGACCGGGCCAGCAGCCGGCCCAGCGCCTGCTCGTGGTCGAGGTCGACCTGCGGCGGGCGACCGCCGAGGTGGCCGTGCTCGACCCAGGCCCACTCGGAGCCGGACAGCTCGCACCGCGTGTCGCCGAGCACGAAGAGCAGGTCGCCCTCGGCCGTCGGCGACGGCGGGAAGCCCATCGGCACACGACGGGCGACGTCGTCGAGGATGCCGAGCACACCGACCACCGGAGTGGGGTGGATCGCCGCGGCGCCCGTCTGGTTGTAGAAGCTGACGTTGCCGCCGGTCACCGGGATGCCCAGCTGCTGGCAGCCGTCGGCCAGACCACGGACGGCCTCGGCGAACTGCCACATCACCGCCGGGTCCTCGGGGGAGCCGAAGTTGAGGCAGTCGGTCACCGCGGCCGGCTCGGCGCCGGTCACCACCACGTTGCGGTACGCCTCGGCCAGGGCGAGCTTGGCACCTTGGTACGGGTCGAGGCGGGCGTAGCGGCCGTTGCCGTCGACCGAGAGCGCCACGCCCAGGCCGGTGCGCTCGTCGATGCGGAGCACGCCGGCGTCCTCGGGCTGGGCCAGCACGGTGTTGCCGAGCACGTAACGGTCGTACTGCTCGGTCACCCACGACTTGTCGCAGAGGTTGGGCGAGGCCACCATCCGCAGCACGGTGGCCCGCAGCTCGTCCGAGGTGGTCGGCCGGGGCAGCGTCTCGGCGCGGTCGGCCTGCAACAGGATCAGGTCGGCCGGCTCGCGGATCGGCCGGGCGTAGACCGGACCGTCGTCGGCCAGCGAGCCGGGCGGCACGTCCACCACGATGTGGTCGTTCCAGCTGACCACCAGGCGGCCGGGCAGGCCCTCCTGCTCGCTTGGCGTGACCTCGCCGATCGCGGTGGCCCACACGCCCCACTTGTCGGCGACGGCGAGCACCCGGTCGAGCATCTCCGGCGCCACGATCAGCAGCATCCGCTCCTGCGACTCGCTGGCCAGGATCTCGGTCGGCGACATCGAGGGCTCGCGCAGCGGCACCCGCTCGAGGTAGACCCGCATGCCGGTGCCGGCCGCCGCGGCGGTCTCGGTGAGCGCGCAGGTCAGGCCGGCGCCGCCGAGGTCCTGGATGCCGACCACCAGACCGGCGTCGTACAGCTCGAGGCAGCTCTCGATCAGCAGCTTCTCCATGAAGGGGTCGCCCACCTGGACCGACGGCCGGCGCGCCGAAGCGCCCTCGTCGAAGGTGGCCGACGCCAGCACCGAGACGCCCCCGATGCCGTCACGGCCGGTGCGAGCGCCGAGCAGCACGACGACGTTGCCGACGCCGGCCGCCTCCTTGTGCTGCAGCCGCTCGACCGGCATGACACCGATCGACAGCGCGTTGACCAGTGGGTTTCCCTGGTACGTGGGATCGAAGACGATCTCGCCGCCGATGTTGGGCAGGCCGAGGCAGTTGCCGTACCCGCCGATGCCGGCCACGACGCCGGGCAGCACCCGCGCGGTGTCGGGGTGGTCGGCCGCGCCGAAGCGCAGCGGGTCCATCACCGCGACCGGCCGGGCGCCCATCGCCAGGATGTCGCGCACGATGCCGCCGACGCCGGTGGCCGCGCCCTGGTAGGGCTCCACGAAGCTGGGGTGATTGTGCGACTCGACCTTGAAGGTGACCGCGAGCTCGTCGGAGATCTGCACGACGCCCGCGTTCTCACCGATGCCGGCCAGCATCCGGGTGTTGCGCGGCGCCTTCTCACCGAACTGCCGCAGGTGCACCTTGCTCGACTTGTAGGAGCAGTGCTCGCTCCACATGATCGAATACATCGCCAGCTCGGACGACGTGGGCCGGCGGCCGAGGATGTCGCGGATCCGGGCGTACTCGTCGTCCTTGAGACCGAGGTCGGTGTAGGGCTGGAGCTCGTCGGGCGTCTCGGTCGCCCGCGACACCGTGTCGGGCCCGCCGTCGTAGTCATTGACCAGCACGTCGGTGGCCGCGAAGCCCGACTGCGGCAGCTTCGCGTTCTCCAGAGAAGCCGTCATCCGTGCTGTCCCCCTGCGAGCTGACCGCCCGCGGACGACCCGGCCAGGGCCCGCAGGACGGAGGTGAAGAAGCCGAGGCCGTCCAGC
>NZ_JBFAZH010000829.1:0-3491 GCF_040681735.1 Actinoplanes sp. NPDC051633
TCCACCGCCGGGAGGAGCCAGGTCGCGAACAGCGGGGTGACGGCCTCGGGCAGCCACTCGCCGAGCCGGAAGTTGCGCATCCACAGACCGGGACCCGGAGCCGTCCAGGCGACCGGCGGCGGCAGCGCTGTCATCGGCCGGGCCTGCAGCAGCCACAAACGGTCGTCGGAGTCGATCGCCCACTCGATGTCCTGTGGACGGCCGTAGCGGGCCGCGACCCGGCCGCACAGTTCGGCGACCGCCGCGGCCTGCCGGGTGGACAGCACCGGGGCGTCGCCGGACATCGGGCGGGTCATCCGGACGTCGCCGGCGGTGACGGTCCACTCTTCACCGGCCTCTTCGCCGGACACGAGCCGCTCGGACAGCCCTGGCACGGCGGTGAGCACCGTCTGTCCCCGGTCACCGGTCAGTGGGTGCGCGGTGAACGCCACGCCCGCCGCCGCCGGCTCGACCATCACCTGCACGAGGACCGCCATCGTGGCCCGATCGCCGCCATGACGCTCGCGATATGCCGTCACCCGCTCGGAGGCGGCCGCGGCGAAGCACCGCCGGACCGCCTCGGGCAGCTCGTCGACGGTGATGTTCAGGTAGCTCTCGTACAGGCCGGCGTACGAGGCGTCCGGCAGGTCCTCGGCGGCGCTCGAGGAACGCACCGCGAATCTGACGCCCGGCAGGGCCCGTGCCGCCGCGGCCAGCCCGCTCTCCCAACCCTCGCCGGCCGGCGCCGCGCTCGTGACGACCAGGCCCGGTGGTACGGGGAATCCGGCAGTGACGAGGTCGCCGAGGACCCAGGCCTTGCCGCCCAATGACTCCCGATCGGCCTTTCCCGCCTCGGTCAGCTTCATGACCGACTCACCTCATAGGTAGTGTCGCAAAGTATTGCGACGCTACACCCGGACTGATGTGCTGCACCAGAGTCAATGTGAGGAGCGCCCGTGCTGCCGATGCGACCAGACCTGCTCAAGGGCCACCTCGACACGCTCCTCCTCGCCGTCCTCGAAGCCGGGCCGCAGCACGGCTACGCCATCATCGAGGCGTTGCGGGCCGGCAGTGACGGCGCTCTCGACCTGCCCACCGGGACGGTCTATCCGGCACTGCACCGGCTCGAACGGGCCGGCCTCATCACCAGTGAGTGGCACACCGTCCAAGGGCGTCGCCGACGCGCGTACCGCCTCACCGCGGCCGGTCGGGTGGCGCTCACCGAACAGCGAGCCGTGTGGGACCAGTTCTCCGCCGCCGTCACCGCGGTCCTGACGAGACGGTCATGGCCGGCCACCGCGTGACCACTGAGGCCCACGGCGACGCCCAGCTCGCCGCGTACCTCGCCGCGGTCGCCGCCCGACTGCGCGGACCTCGCCGATGCCGCGAAGCGATCCTCGCCGAGCTGTCTGACGGCCTCGACCAGGCGGCATACGACCATCGTGCGGCGGGTCTGCCGCCCGGGGCCGCGGCCGCGACCGCGATCGCCCGCTTCGGCGCACCTCAAGCGGTTGCCGACGGGTTCGCGGGGGAGCTGGCGATCTCCTACACCCGGCGTCTGATCGTTTGGTTTCTTGCCACCGGACCGCTGGTGGGGGTGTGGTGGCTACTTGTGCTGCGCTCGGAACCGTGGCGGACCGGCGTGGTCGGACTCTTGGCGGCCATCCCGGTCCTCCCGCTGATCGCCGTCGCGATCGTCACGGGCGGCGGAACAGTCGGCACCACCGGCGGCCTGATGCGCTGGCTCCCCGAAACCGGTCCGCACCGCGCCCTGGTCGCCGCGTCGGCCATCGCTGTGCTCAGCATCATCGGCGACCTCACGATGATCGGCGTGTTCCTTGCGTCCGGCCGACCGGCGAGCCTGCTCGGGGCGGTCGCCATCGCGGCCAGTTCGACTCGCATGGCCGCAAGCCTCACGGCGCTGCGGCGCATGCCCTGGCCCAGATCCCGATGAGACCGAGCGAAGGCCCGCTCCTCAAGCCCGTGCCGGCGGGATCAGGTCGGCGAGCAGGGCTTCGATGCGAACCTTGATCTCGTCGCGGATCGGCCGGACGGCCTCGACGCCCTGCCCGGCCGGGTCGTCGAGCTTCCAGTCCTCGTAGCGCTTGCCGGGGAAGATCGGGCAGGCGTCGCCGCAGCCCATGGTGATGATGACGTCGGAGTCCTGCGCCACCTCGTACTCGAGGATCTTGGGGGTCTGGTCGGTGATGTCGATGCCGACCTCGCGCATGGCCTCGACGGCCGACGGGTTGATGGTCTCGGCCGGGGCCGAGCCGGCGGAGCGGACCTCGACCTGGTCGCCGGCGAGGTGGCGCAGCCACCCGGCGGCCATCTGGGAGCGGCCGGCGTTGTGCACGCAGACGAACAGGACGCTGGGCTTGTCAGTCACGGGTTGCTCCTTCGGGGACGAGAACGTCGCCGGCGTTCGCACCGGCGGCGGGATAGAGGGCCAGCAGCAGACCGGTGCCGGCGGCCAGCCCGATCACTTGCGCGACGATGAAGCCGGGCACGGAGGCCGGTGCGATGCCGGCGAAGGTGTCGGTGAACGCGCGCCCGATGGTCACCGCCGGGTTGGCGAAGCTGGTGCTGCTGGTGAACCAGTAGGCGGCGCCGATGTACGCGCCGACGGCGGCCGGGGCCACGACGGCGCGGCCGGAGCGGGCGAGCGCGAAGATCAACAGGAGCAGGCCGGCGGTCGCGACGACTTCGCCGAGCCACAGATGCCCGGCGCTGCGGTCCTTGTCGGAGAAACTCACCGCGGCCAGGTCGAACATCAGGTTTGCCAGCACCGAGCCCCCGATCGCGCCGAGGACCTGGGCCAAGGCGTAGGCCCCGAGGTCGGTGGCGGTCAGGCCGGTGCGGGTACGACGCCCGAGGAACCAGTCCGCGGCCGACACCACCGGGTTGAAGTGTGCTCCGGAGACCGGGCCGAAGGTCAGGATCAGTGCGCCGAGGGCGAACGCGGTGGCGATCGAGTTCTCCAGTAACTGCAGGCCGACCTCATCGGGCGACAACGTGGTGGCCATGACGCCGGAGCCGACGACGGCGGTCACGAGCAGCGCGGTGCCGACGAGCTCGGCCAGCAGGCGTCGCCACAGTGCGGTCTGGTGCATGGAATAGGGGCTCCGGTCTCTCAGGCGGATGATGCGGAAGAGCGCACGGCCGGGGCCAGGCGGTCGATCCGGCCGGCCAGGTCGGTGTAGGTCGCCTCGAATGCCGGATCGGTGTCGACTCGGACCGGGTCGGGAACCGACCAGTGCAGCCGGGGGCGGGCCGCGCCGGTGAGGTCCTCGTGGGCGTTGTCGCAGACCGCGATGACCAGATCGCTGTCGTGGACGACGTCGTCGATGTGCGCCGTACCCGTCGGGTCGAGCGCGAGGCCGTGGCGATGCGCCACCTTGACCGCCCGCGGGTGGACCCGGGGCGCGGGTTGGGTGCCCGCGGAGGCCACCGGACCGCCGACCCGGTCACGCCACAGCGCCGCGGCGAGCTGGGAGCGGGCGGAGTTGTGG
>NZ_JBFAZH010000830.1:0-3482 GCF_040681735.1 Actinoplanes sp. NPDC051633
CGAGCCGCAGATCGTCAAGAAGCGGCAGCGGCGACTCTCGGGCGTGGACGAGATCGTGTTGTCGCTATATGCCAAGGGACTCACGACCGGGGAGAGTGCGCCGTGAGGCGCTGTTGGATTGTGTGGAGGTGAGAGACCTTCGCCTCGGGCCTGTCGCAGCAGGTCCGTGAAGCTGGGGGCAGCCTGATCCGGGAGGTGCCGGGGAGGGTGGCAGCGGCCCCGACAACGCCGGGGCTTGTCAGCACTGCCAGATGGTGCGGGTCCGGCTAGCGAACCGGAAAGGCATACGCGAGGAACCGGCGTTTACGTCTCCTAAGTGGTTACCGGCTCGAATCTGGCGGATCAGGGCCGGTTGCGGTGCGCACCCGCTCGTCATGACGGGTGGGGAACTCTTGGGCGGGGATTTTCACCTCCGTAGGGAGGCCATGGTGAAGGTCTGCGGCGTAGCCGTGGCGATGCCGCGGGGACAAAGTCGGGTGCCTCCTTCGATGAGCGATCCAGCAGTGAACACGGGAACCGCCCGGCGACGGTTCCCGGCAGCGGGCAGCCAGCCTGCGGGTCGGGATAGGCACACCGTCTGCTGAACGCGTCGGGTGGGGCGGAGCCGCCGTAGTACTCCGAGGCCGGGAAAGCCGATCGCATGGGGAAGGGCGGCAGCGGTAGTCGAGCAGACGAGGAGCTGTAATGCCGAAAGACGCGCCGCCGAATGGCGGTGCTCTCGACCCGGTCCCGGTGGGGCCGTGGTCGCGGGTATCGGGGATGCAGGCCAAGCTGCACCGTTGGGCGGCGGCCGATGCGGGCCGCAGGTTCGACGATCTGTTCAACTTCGTGTGTGACCCGGCGACGCTGATCGTGGCGTTCGAGCGGGTCGCGGGTAACACCGGGGCGCGGACTGCCGGTTCGGACGGCCTGACGGTCGCCCGGATCGAGCAGCAGATCGGCGTCCCGGCGTTCCTGGACGGCATCAGGTCGGCGGTCAAGGACGGCTCGTTTCGTCCGCAACCGGTGCGGGAACGTAAGATCCCCAAGCCGGGCGGGTCGGGCAAGGTCCGCAAGCTGGGCATCCCGACGGACGTCGCAAACCGCCCATTCGCTCAGGCAGTATCCGGGTTCGCTGCTGGTGACGTATCCGTTCCACCCCTTGGCCGGCCGATCTCTGGAGATCTTGTACTCGAAGCGGCGTGGCGGTGGTCGGGTGTTCGTCTGCGACGCCGGTGACGGGAGCAGCGTGACGCTTCCGATCGAGTGGACCGACCGTGGTCCGGCGGCGGACGAGGCTCGCCTGTCGACTGAATCGCTGACTGAGTTGCTCGTTGTGGTGAATGCGCTGCTCGGGGGTTGCGCTGACCGGGGCGAGGGGGTCTGAATCGTGACGGAACTACATGTGTGTAGTTTACGCGGTTCGTCATGGTCAGGGATGGTGCGGCATGGCCATCGGGTGTTGGGATCGCCCTTAGGCCGTCGCCGTGATCGCGAACATGGTCGAGTCGCTGCTTGCTGGAGGTGGCTGCCATGAACGGGGAAGCGAAGATCACCGCGTCGCACCGATCTCGGACCGCGATCATCTACGTCCGGCAGTCGACGATGGTGCAGGTCCGCGACCACACCGAGTCGACCACGCGCCAGTACGCCCTGGCCGGCGAGGCCGAGCGGCTGGGATGGCCGGCCGGGTTGATCGAGGTGATCGACACCGATCTGGGCGTGTCAGGCCGCTACGGCAGCGACCGCGGCGGGTTCCGCGAGATCGTGGCCCAAGTGTGTCTGGGCGAGGTCGGGGCGGTGTTCGGGTTGGAGGTGTCGCGGTTGGCCCGCTCGTCGGCGGAGTTCACCCGGCTGCTGGAGCTGGCCCGGCTGACCGACACTCTGGTCATCGACGCCGACGGGGTCTACGACCTGACCGACTTCAACGACCGGCTTCTGTTGGGACTCAAGGGAAGCATGTCCGAAGCCGAGCTCCACCTGTTGTTCGGGCGGCTGCAGGGGGCGATGCGTGCGGCGGCGGCGCGGGGAGAGTTGCGGTTGCCGTTGCCGGTCGGCTATGAGTATGACGTCGACCGGCTGATCGTGTTGACGCCGATGAGCAGGTGCGTCAGGCGGTGGCCGACGTGTTCGCAGAGTTCGCCCGGACCGGGTCGGCCTACGGGGTCGTGCAAGCGTTTACCGGGCGCAGGTTCCCGCTGCGCGCCTACGGCGGGGTGTGGGCCGGGCAGCTGCGCTGGGGCAAGCTGACCCACGGCCGTGCTCTGGGGGTGCTGTCCAATCCCGCCTATGCGGGTGTCTACGCCTACGGTCAGCACCGCATCGTGCGCACGGTTCGTCCTGATGGGACAGTCAGGACCGCCAGTCGGGTGCTGCCGCGGGATCAGTGGCAGATCCTCATTCACGACCATCACGACGGTTACCTCACCTGGCAGCAGTACCTGGACATCGAGGCGAAGCTGGCCGCCAACCGCACCAACGCCGGCGGCCGCCCGCCGCGAGAGGGAACGCCGCTGTGTCAGGGCATCATCAGCTGCGGCCACTGCGGGCACCGGGTCGGCACCCGCTATCAGGCCAGGAACCAGGTGGCCTACTACGACTGCATGGGCCACCGCGACGCCGCCCGCGGCCAGCGCTGCCGTTCGGTGGCCGCCTCGACCATCGACGCCGCGGTGACCCGGCTGCTGCTGTCCACCCTGACGAGCGAGCAGATCACCCTCGCCTTGGACGCCGCCGAGCAGGTGCAGCAGCGGCACACCCGCGCGCACCGCGCCGCCGAACTGGCGGTGCAACGCGCCCAGTACGAGGCCGACCGGGCCGAACGCGCCTTCGCCCAGGTCGAACCGGAAAACCGTCTGGTGGCACGCACACTGGAAGCGCGCTGGGAGGCCAAACTGGCCGCCCTGACCGACGCGAAAGCCGCGCTGACCGCTGCCCGTGACTGCCGGCCGCCGCTGCCCGACCGCGACAGCCTGCAACGACTCGCCGCCGCCCTGCCCCGGCTCTGGGACCACCCAGCCACCAGCGCCAAGGACCGCAAATGGCTGCTGCGCACCGTCATCTCCGACGTCACGGTGCTGTCCGAACACGACAGTGATCAGATACACGTCGGCGTGCGCTGGCACACCGGCGCCGCCGAGGGAATCATCACCACCCGCCGCCAACCCGACCGGACCCCGACCGGCGCGGTCGAGCTTGCCCGCCGCCTCGGCGGCGTCCTGTCCGACGATCAGCTGGCCGAAACCCTCAACGCACAAGGTTTCCGCACCGGCAAAGGCCACCAGTTCGATGTCAAAGCCGTCCGGTGGATCCGCCACGCCTTCAAGATTCGCGCTCCACGCACCCAATGCCTGGGCGACGGCGAGATCACGATCAGGGACTGTGGATCTTTCGGTGTTTCCGGCCTGACCGCCGGGCGTAGCCCGGCGAGGGAGGCCTCGTGATGAGCGCGACACTGGACGATGTGACCACTGGCAAGAAGAAGCCTGAGCCGTCGGCGGAGG
>NZ_JBFAZH010000831.1:0-3482 GCF_040681735.1 Actinoplanes sp. NPDC051633
TGGAAGCACCCGACGCGGGGCCTGGTGTCCCCGGGCGACTTCATCCCGGTGGCCGAGCGGTCCGGCCTGATCGTGCCGCTCGGCTCCTGGGTGCTGCGAGAGGCCTGCACGCAGCTCGCGCGCTGGCGCGCGGACCTGGGCCCGGCGGCGATCCGGTCGATCAACGTGAACGTGGCCGCCCGCCAGCTGCGCGACGCCGAGTTCGTCGAGGAGGTCAGCGGCGTGCTCCGGGACAACGGCCTGAGCCCGGCGAACCTGGTGATCGAGGTGACCGAGTCGCTCGTGCTGGACGGGCGCCAGGTGCGGGAAACCCTGCAGGCGTTGCACGAGATGGGCGTACGGCTGGCGCTCGACGACTTCGGCACCGGGCAGTCGTCGCTCAGCCTGCTCCGGGCGTTCCCGGTCGACGTGCTCAAGCTCGACAAGTCGTTCGTCGACGGCATCAGCGAGGGCGCCGACCGCGGCCGCCTCGCGGTGGCGGCCGCGGTGGCCCAGCTCGCCGAGCACCTGCAGCTCTCCGCCGTGGCCGAGGGCATCGAGACCGAGGCCCAGATGGACCGGCTCCGCGAGATGGGATACCGCCTCGGGCAGGGCTTCCACCTCGCCCGGCCGTTGCCGGCGGACGAGGTGGCCGGCCTGATGACCTTCGTGACCGCCTAAGCGTCCACCTCGGTGCGGTCGTCGGTCGCCCAGAGGACGTGGAACGAGCCCTCCTTGTCCACCCGGCGGTACGTGTGCGCGCCGAAGAAGTCCCGCTGCCCCTGGATCAGAGCCGCCGGCAGCCGCTCGGCCCGCAGACCGTCGTAGTAGGCCAGGGACGACGCGAAGCCCGGCGCCGGGATGCCCTGCTGCGCGGCCAGGCCCACGACCCGCCGCCACGCATCCTGCGCCCCGCTCACCGCGTCCAGGAAGTAGTCGTCGACCAGCAGCGTCGCCAGCTCCGGCGACTTGTCGTAGGCCTGCTTGATGTAGTCGAGGAACTTGGCCCGGATGATGCAGCCGGCCCGCCAGATCTTGGCCATCGCACCCGGGTCGATGTTCCAGTCGTACTCCTTGCTGGCCGCCTGGATCTGCTGGAAGCCCTGGGCATAAGCGACGATCTTCGAGGCGAACAGCGCCTGCTCGATGTCGGCCTGGAGGCCGTCCTGAGGAACCGGGCTGGGCCCGGGCAGGTTGCGTGCCGCCTCGCGGCTGGTGGGGTCGCCCGAGAGCGCACGGGCGAACACCGCCTCCGCGATGCCGCTGATCGGGACGCCCAGGTCGAGCGCCGACTGCACGGTCCAGCGGCCGGTACCCTTCTGCTCGGCCTGGTCGAGCACGACGTCCACGAACGGCTTGCCGGTCGACGGGTCGACCTGCTTGAGCACCTCCGCGGTGATCTCGATCAGGTACGACCCCAGCCGCCCCTCGTTCCAGCCCTTGAAGATCTCCGCGATCTCGGCCGGCGAGTGCCCGCCCGCCTGCCGCAGCAGGTCGTACGCCTCGGCGATGAGCTGCATGTCGGCGTACTCGATGCCGTTGTGCACCATCTTCACGAAGTGCCCGGCGCCGTCCGGTCCGACGTGCACGCAGCACGGCTCGCCGTCGACCTTCGCGCTGATGTCCTCCAGCAGCGGCCCGAGGGCCTCGTACGACTCCGGCGACCCGCCCGGCATGATGCTCGGCCCGTGCAGCGCGCCCTCCTCGCCGCCCGAGACGCCCGTGCCGACGAAGTGCAGGCCGCGCTCGCGCAGCGCCGCCTCACGCCGCCGGGTGTCCAGGTAGTGGGCGTTGCCCGCGTCGATCAGCATGTCGCCCTCTTCGAGCAGCGGCGCGAACTCGTCGATCACGGCGTCGGTCGGCTTGCCCGCCTTCACCATGATCACCACCCGGCGCGGCTTCTCCAGGCTGGCCACGAAGTCCTCGGCGCTCTCCGACGGCAGGAACGTCCCCTCGTCGCCGAACTGATCGACGAGCTCCTTCGTGCGGCTGTAGGTACGGTTGTGCAACGCGACCGTGTGCCCGTGCCGGGCGAAGTTCCGGGCCAGGTTCCGACCCATCACCGCCAGGCCGGTGACCCCGATCTGTGCCTTCTCCGTCATGTGTAGTACACGTCCTTCCGTCGGCTCTCCCGCTCATTCTTACGTGATCCCGCGCGGGGTGGTTCGATGGCCGTCATCCACTGCTCATCCTGCTCAGCCATGCCCCTTTCGTCACCCCTTACCGGCCGAAGATCGGTCCGGCGGTACGCTGCCCCGCATGGCGTCGGGGACGGGACGGGGGACCGGGCGCGGATGAGGCGCGGCGAGATCTGGACCATCGGTAACCGCACCGATCTGCGCTACCGCGTGCTGGTGCTCTCCGGCGACGCCTACAACGACCGCAAGAACGCCGCCCCCTTCTGCGCCCCGATCGTCCGCCAGCGCGGCGCCACCGAGCTGCCGCCGTTCGCCGTCGCGCTGACCGAGCAGGACCCGATCACCGGGGTGGTCGTGGTCAACCGGATGCGCCGCCTGCCCTCCTCGGTCGGCGCCGAGCTGCTCGGCATGGTGACCGGGTCCAGCATGGTCCGCCTCGACGCGGCCGTCCGCGACCTCTTCGACATATAGGCCCGCCGCCCGCCTCGAACGGGTGACCTTGAGGGCGCGTTTGCCCAGGTCGCATCCCATGCAGGGTGTTCGGGGGATGCCGCCGGTCGTCCCGCTGGCGTATTCAGGTATCCATTGCCGATCCTGGAGGGCGAGCAGGTGCGAACCAGCACGCAGGTGTACGCCGACCCGGCCGTGGTGCGCCGCGCCGGGCCGGAGACCGGGCGGGCCACCGTCGACCGGGCGATCGGCCTGCTCGCCGGGCGTACCCGATGCCGGCTCGCGGACGCCCAGCGGCACCTGCTGCGGATGGCTCATGAGCAGGACCGCGACCTCGCCGACGTCGCGGCCGGCGTGATCGCCCTGCTGGACATCCCGGAGGGCGACGGCCCGCCGCCGGCCGCGTTCCCGATCCTGCCGCCGGCGCCGTCGCGTCACTCCGAGCCGTGGCTGGCGACCGTGCAGCGCATTCTCGACGTCCTGCACGGCGCCGCGGCGCTGCTCCGGCCGGTGCGCGACGAGGACGGCCGGCTCGTCGACCTGGTCTTCGCCGCGGTCAGCCCCGAGGCGACCGGCCCGGGCGGGCGCCACGGCCGCAGCCTCATCGGGACCCCGCTGTCCGACCACCTGCCGCCGGAGCTGCAGGCGGAACGCTGGGCGATCTACGCCAAGGTTCTCGACACGGGTGAACCGGCGGAGCTGCCGAGGTTCCGCACGCTGGACGAGCGTTACTCGGTGCGGGCGCACCGGCTCGGCGGCGCGATCCTGCTCAGCTGGGTCAGTCACGCCGATCGGCCCGGGGAGAGTGAACGACTGGCCAGCACCGAACGGCTCGGCAACCTCGGCTGGGGTGAGTGGAACCTCGTCAGCGGCGAGGTCTACTGGTCGGAGCAGCTCTACCGGATCTACGAGCGC
>NZ_JBFAZH010000832.1:0-3480 GCF_040681735.1 Actinoplanes sp. NPDC051633
GCGATAGATGGTGAGCATTTAGAACAGAGTTTAAAATATATGTCGAAAGCTTTTAACAAGTTAAAAATGTATGCACCGAAGCCGTGTGTCTCCCAATGCGCCGTCATCACGCGGAGCTTGGCCGCCACCTCGTCCCGGTCGCGCACCGACCCGTCGGCGATGTAGCGCATCACCTCCGGGTCGGCATCCATCTCCGCGAGGGCGTCGAGGTCGTCGTCGCGCAACGGGCGCAGGATGAGGCGTTCGGTCTCCAGGACGGTCATCCGGCCATTATCGGCGCGGGGCGATCGCCGCGAGCAGCGTCGGCCAGCCGAACAGCAGAGCCAGGTACGGCCGCTGCACCAGCCCGTTCACCGCACCGAAGCCGATGGTCATGGCCAGCACGGTCACGACCAGGCCGGTCCAGGCGACGATGCGGGCCGGCCCGGTCAGGTAGCCGAAGCCCGGGGTGCGCCGGACCGCGCGGATCAGCACGAAGCTCGTGACCACCAGGGTCAGGAAGAGCGCAAGCGACACGTACTGGTGCACCCAGAAATGCGTGCTGGCCAGCGGCGCCTCGCCGTGGTCGATGCAGGACTCCAGGGCCTCCGAGCAGTCCTGGCGGGCCAGGCCGGCGGTCGCCATCAGCGCGCCCGAGACGATCAGGAGAACGGCCGCCAGGCGAGCGCCGTACCGCTGTCGGACGGCGATTCCGGTGGCGACCAGCCCGGCCGCGGCGGCCAGGAAGCCGCCGATCATGACGTAGGCGTACGGCGAGTCCATCGCCGCCAGGGCACTGATCGCGTCCCGGGTCGAGCGGTAGCCGGGGGTCACCGCGGCGACGGCGATCGAGGTGGTGAAGAAGGTCGCGATGCCGGCGATGCCGAGCTTGGCGGCGGTGCCGGTGCGGGCCCTCGTCAGGGTTGTCGTGGACATCGGGTGGGTCCTCTCGTCTGTGGTGTGCCTACAGACTTCCGCCGCGGACCGCCGATGCCGATCGTGTGCCCACGAGACCGACCGTGGTGCCTGCACCACTGTTTCCAGAGGCCTACTCCGCTAGGTGGAGCAGCACCGCCTTGACCCGCCGGTGCACCTCGCGCTCCTCGCTGAGGCCGAGCTTGGCGAAGATGCCGTTGATGTGTTTCTCCACCGCCCGCACGGTGAGGAACAGCTTCGCGGCGATCGCCTGGTTGTCCAGGCCGGTCGCCATCTCGGCGAGCACGTCGCGCTCCCGTGGCGTCAAGCCGTCCAGCGGGGAGCGATTGCCGCGCACCAGCGCGTCGACGATCTTGGGGTCGACCACCGAGCCGCCCGCGGCCACGGCGAGGATCGCCGCGACCAGCTGCTCCGGATCTGACATGCGCTCCTTCAACAGGTACGCGCGCCCCCGCGACCCCTCGGTCAGCACCGCGAGCGCGAACTCGGGGTCGTCGTACTGGCTCAGGACCACCACGCCGGTGCCGCGGCCGAGTCGCGCGGCCAGGCGTACCCCCTCATCGGTCATCGTCGGTGGCATCCGGATGTCGGTGAGCACCACGTCGGGGCGGTGCTCCTCGATCGCCGCCTCCGTCTCGCCGAGGTCGGCGCACACCGCCACGACCTCGATCTCGGCCCGCCGGGTGAGCATGCTGCGCAGACCCTCCCGGACGAGAAGGCTGTCCTCGGCGATGACCAACCGCACTGTCACCAGCCGAGGATATGATCCGCCATGCGCTTCTTCGCGCGCGCGGCCGCCGCGCTGCTGGCTCTGGTCGCGATCGTCGCCGGCGTGGCGGTCGCCGCGACCGGCCCGCCGGCCATGCTCTTCGTTCTCGTCTCGCTGGCCACCGGCCTGATGTTCGGGCTCACCGGGCTCCTGCTGGTGGCCCTGCGGCCGGGCAATCTGCTGGGCCCGGTGCTGGCCGTGGCCGGATCCGCCGTGGTGCTGGAGTACGCGCTGCGCGAGTACGCCTTCCGCGGCCTGCCGCTCGCCGATTGGGCGGCCTGGGCGGGGATGACCATCGACCCGCTGTTCTTCCCGGTGCCGGTGGGGCTGATCCTGGTGCTCTTCCCCGACGGGCGGCTGCCGTCGCGGCTGTGGCGGCCGGTGGTCGCGGTCGGTGCGCTGCTCGTCGTCGCCGGGATCCTCGGGTCCGCGCTGCGCCGGGGACCGCTGCGCGACGAGTCGTACGGCTACGACGTGCCCTGGCGCGGGGTGCTGCCGATCACGCCCGGGCAGCTCGACGTGGTCACGTCGACCGGCCTGTTGGTGCTGCTGGCTGGGGTGGTCGGCCTGATGGTGCGGCTCTTCCGCGCCACCGGGGAACGCCGCCGCCGGCTCGTCCCGCCGGCCGTCGCCGGGGCGCTGGCCGTCGTGTTCCTCGTCGTGCAGAACCTGCCCGGCCTGCACGACCTGGGGGTGGCCGGGCTGGTCGTCTCCGTCACGGTCGGCCTGCCGGTCGCCCTCGCCGTCGGCGCCCTGCGGTATCGGGTCTGGGACCTGGACGAGGTCCTGATCGGCGCCGTGGTCTACGGCACCCTGACCGTGCTCATCACCGCCCTGTACGTCGGCGTGGTCACCGCGATCGGCGGCCTCGGCGCGTCGGTGGCCGCCACGGCGCTGGTCGCGGCCGGGTTCGCGCCGGTCAAGGATCGGCTGTCCCGCGCGGCGCGGCGGCTCGTGCTGGGGGTCCGCGCGTCCCCGTACGAGGCGCTCGCCGCCCTGCCCCGGCACCTGGCCGACGCGCCGGTCGCCGCGGACGTGCTGCCCGGGACGGCCCGCGCCCTGACCGAAGGGCTCGGCGTGCCGGCCGCCCGCGTGCGAACCTCGGCGGGCGCGGTCGCGTGGTCGGGACGGGCCGGCGACGAGCGGGACCTCGTCGTGGTGGGCGTGCAGCACCTCGGCGTCCCGGTCGGCGACGTCGCCGTACGCCCCTCACCGGACCGTCCACTGTCCTCATCGGACCACCGGCTGCTGGCGGACCTCGCCGCGCAGGCCGGCCCCGCGCGGCGCGGCGCCATCCTGGCCGGCGAGCTGGCCGACCGGCTCGAGGAGCTGCGGGCCAGCCGCGAGCGCATCGTCGCCGCGGAGACGCGCGGCCGTCGCCGGCTCGAGCGTGACATCCACGACGGGGTGCAGCAGCACCTGGTCGCGCTGGCGGTCAGCCTCCGGGCCGGCGCGACCGCCGAGGCCCAGGAGCACCTGGACCGCTGCCTGCAGGACCTTCGCGACCTGGCCCGCGGCATCTACCCACCGGTGCTGGCGACCCGGGGCCTGCTCGCCGCGCTGAAGGCCCGGGCGCGGGACGCGCCGGGAAACGTACGGGTGGTCGCCGGTCCCGGGCTCGACGGCCCCCGCCCGGGCGAGGACGTCGAGCTCGCCGCCTATTTCGCCTGCCTGGAGGCCCTGCAGAACGCGGCCAAGCACGCGCCCGGCGCCGCCGTGCTGGTGACCGTGGACCGCGACGGCGACCGGCTGTGCTTCACGGTCGCCGACGACGGCCCCGGTTTCGACGTGGCGGC
>NZ_JBFAZH010000833.1:0-3477 GCF_040681735.1 Actinoplanes sp. NPDC051633
GGGCAAGGTCGGTCAGACGTAGGGTGCTCCACCTTGCCCAGGCAGGCCCTGTCCGCTCCACGGTGTGTGGACGAAGGCCGACGGGATGGCTGTTGCACCGGACTAGCATCGTGGCCGGATCGACACACCCCAAACAAGGGCTGACTTTGCTTACTGAAAACTCGTCCCCTTCTACCGAGGGCGGTAGGTAACTACGTTGTGCCGATGCGATGGGTCGAGCTGGTGCTGTTCCTGGTCGGACTGGGGTTCGAGGTCGTCGGGTTAGTGCTGGTGTACCAGCGGTTCGAGCGGCTCCGAATTCGGGACGAACGCTTGACAGAGAAAGTCATCCAAGAGCTGCTGAATCCCACTCCAGCCACCCGCGCTCCTGCCGGAGCCGCCGCCAGTAGCTACGAAGCGTTCGACGCTGAAGCTTGGACGTCCGTGCCGCCCGTGAACGACCCCAGGTTCCGCCTGGAACTGGACGCCAAGCTGCTCTACCTACGGATGAGTATCCAAGCACTTGTTGATGCGCTGTCAAGGCAGATGGACCTAGATCAAACCGAACAGCGACTGGCCGACCTTGAGATCCTGCGCGCGCAGACAGAGGCGGACTACCAAGCGGCGATCGAGAAGGAGCAAAAGCGGCTGGCCAACCATAGCTGGTGGTTGGTCTTGATTGGACTCGGGCTGCAAGCAGCGTCTCAAGTGCTTCAGCTCTTGGTGACACAGTCGACCTAGGCCAGCCGATCAACGGGGGCTGCCTCGTCCGTTTTGGCGGAGCGGCGCGCCTCCTGAAGCATCGGATACCTTCGCGCTCCGCCAGCCGCTGAGTTCGGCGGGGCCACGACTTGATCGCCACTGACATCTACGTCTGACATCAACGACGGTGACCGGTGGCGGCCGGGAGCGGACGAAGCTTGGCACCAGCCCGGACGTCATAGACACGCACAGACGTTCGACCGTCGCCGGCAACGCCTTACAAGCGAGGGTCCGGTCGTCAGCGGCGGGCGCTGGCTGCGCGCAGCGACCGCCGCTGGTCTCCTTAAGCCAACGCTATCTCTAGACTGCGGATGAAGGACAGGACCTCACCGTCGAGTTCTGAGGAGCGTATTTCGCGCGCCAATCGGTATGAATTAAAAGTTTGTCCACCAATCGCCGCAACCTCTTGATTCAGTGTGCTGATAAACCGCTTTCCTGGAACCAACTCCAACTTCTCTGTGTCCCAGGCCGACTCGAAGTCGACAATCGCCGTCCTGGCTACCGATGTTAGATCGAGCTTCTTCGGCGCGTCACGTTGACGACGTCCAATCCATGCCGCCAGAGTCTCATTCCTGAGGCCGTCGGCGACTCGGTCCATCAGCGCATGAATGGATTGCACGGCTACGCCAGAAACTCTTGCTATCACTTCTTCGCTCAAAAGATAATTCTCAATTTCTTTTCGATGCCACACGTGGACGTTAGCACCGTCGCGACGGACCTGAGCAGCGATATCGGCAATTACTTCGTCACTTCGATAGTCTCTGTCTAGCAAGACGGTTGCCGCGGGACCGCCTCCAGCCTTCTGAAGGATTCGCGTGAAACCGGCAACACTACTCCAGCCACTGAATCCGCCAATCGAAACCGTCGAAAGGCCTTGCTCGTTGGCGACCTTTACAGCACCAACACGTTGAGCAAGAATACGCAACAGCGCGGCATCCTGACCTTCGACGAATAAAACGGCCTTGCGGGTGAGGGCTCTAGCCAGGCCGAATTGAAGCCCACTTCCGATCTGGCCGGCGAACTCCGCAATAGCGCCGCCTCCGCTAAATCTCGTTCCTCCGTCGAGTTCTAGGTTTATTGCTATCGCTGAATCTGGTCCTACCTCGTTAAGTATCTCCACGCTATGAGTCGCTAGAATGACTTGCGTGTCGGCACCTCGTACAAGAGTTATGAGGCGACGTTGCAAGTCTGGGTGCATAAACACGTCGGGCTCGTCCAGGATCAAGCAGGGCCTATCCCTTTCTCGCCAGAGGTGAAAAAGAACTTGTAGCCACGTCTGAAGCCCGTCGCCGAGCCACGTGATTTCTCGCTCCTTACCGCTACGCGACTCACGACAGAAGAGGTCAAGAAATTCGTCTCGTCCGGCATCCGACCTCTCTAGTCTGATGCCGGATATCTCGGGAGTGTTTTGGAGAAGAAACTCCACGAATTCGTCCCATGTTCCTGCGTCTTCGTTCAGGTAAGTCTGCCAGAGCTGATTTCGGAAACGAACACTTGCGAGTCGAGTGGTGTAGTTTGCCCGAGCCGTTCGCGCCGTTACTAGCCTTTCCCTACCTTCGCATGGAGTCAAAGTGGGAACGACGCCGATCTCCGGAAAAGACGTTTTCGCAAGATTGGTTCCTCTGGCACGATTGCCAGGCGGGCCCGTTAACGAAAAGAAGCCGCGTCGCGGGCTAGGATCTTCTGATTCAGGCCACTCCACTCTCAGGAAACCACCGTTTGTAAAGGTCAATTCGATAGTGGCCTCTTCGCGTAGAAAATTATGATAGATATTTTCGTCGTTAAAGGCGGCGTTATCGATGCTCACGTCTGCGATAGTGTGAGCACGTGGCTTGCCCGCCGCTCGTGCGGTGGCATCGCCCGGGTTTCGTCGTCGCGCCTGATCCAACAACGCGGCGCACAATCTAATGGCACCTACGATCGTGGTCTTGCCAGCACTGTTTGGACCAACTAAGACGCTTACGTCTGGATTGAATGTGAGGTTGAACTTACGGAATCCCTTAAACGAGTGAAGAGTGATGCGCTTTAACACGAAGGCCTCGCAACATGCGTTTCGAAGAGTCATGATTCTACCTGCATGATTACGATGGCAGTCAATCGTATTTCGGGCGCCAGTGATACCACCGCTAGTGCCGGCCAACTGACGCGGCGGCCCTCTGACCGTCCAGCTCCAAGGCTCCGGCGGAGCCGGTGACCGACCTCGTTGCGGGGCGGCGTCACCGCCTCGCATTCGGCAGCCTTCACGTGGCCGAACTGTGCGCGGAGGCACGTCCCGACCCCACTTCGCCGGTGATCCTGCGGGCGACTGGCCCACAGACTGAATTACAGCAGCCGACGTCACCAAGCAGGATCCCAACGAGCCCGATTAGCCGATGAGCAGCCGAGCCGACCAAACCCGCGAGCGCGTACGCCAGATCGTCACCGAGGGCGAGTAGTGCTCTAGGCCGACATCAGGCCGGGATGATGACCAGCTCGCCGCCGAAGTCGCTCTCAATCCGCTCGCAGATCGACGTTTCCTCGCAGGACAACGTCCAGTTCTCGCCGACCACCATGATCGTGTCCGAGACGCCAGCAAGCAACTCGGCGTGGGCCGCGGGTTCTCCTGCGGCCTCCTCGTGCGAGTCGTAGATTGAGACCACGACCTCCTTGCTGCCGACGAAGCAGGAGCCACGCTCCAGCGCGCCAAGAGCGCCCTGGGTCTCCTCCCAGTTCCGGCATCTTAAACAAAAACATAAA
>NZ_JBFAZH010000834.1:0-3472 GCF_040681735.1 Actinoplanes sp. NPDC051633
CTGGACACGCCGTGCAGCTCGGCGCCCACGGGCAGCACCCGGCGCCAGTGCTCCACCGCACGGTCGACGATGCTCGGCGGGAGAACCTGATGTCCCGTGACCCCGAATCGCACATCGACCCCCGTACACAAGTGCTCTGTCTCTCTTGAAGCACCATGACGATACGGTCTCCGAACTTTTCTCGGGGGGCGGCGACATGCACAATCTGTCGTCGCAGACACAACACGGGGAGCCGGGCCATGACCTTCGACGGGTTCATCTCGTACAGCCATGCCGCGGACGGGAAGCTGGCGCCTGCCGTACAGCGTGGCCTGCACCGGCTGGCCAAGCCCTGGCACCGGCGCCGCGCCCTGTGGATCTTCCGCGACCAGACCGGCCTCTCGGTGACGCCGTCGTTGTGGACGTCGATCCAGAAGGCCCTCGACGGCTCGGACTACTTCGTGCTGCTCGCCTCCCCCGAGGCCGCACAGTCACCGTGGGTGAACCGGGAGATCGAGCACTGGGTGGCCACCAAGCCGGCCGACCGGATCCTGCCGGTGGTGACCGACGGCGAGTGGGCCTGGGACCGCTATCGCCGGGACTTCACCGCGGACTCGACCGCGGTGCCGGCCGCCCTGCGCGGTGTGTTCGCCGAGGAGCCGCTCTTCCTGGACCTGCGGTGGGCGCGCGGCCGCGACCACCTGAGCCTTCAGCACACCCGGTTCCGGGACGCCATCGCGCAGCTCGCGGCGCCGATGCACGGGGTCAGCAAGGACGAGCTGGAGGGTGAGGACGTCCGGCAGCATCGCCGGGTGCGGCGGCTGCGGTCGGGCGCCGTCGCGACGCTGGTGGTGCTCGCGCTGGTGGCCTCGCTCACCGGGGTGATGGCGGTGCGCAACGCCGACCGGGCCAACAAGGCGGCGGCCGAGGCGATGCGGCAGACCCGGCTGGCGTCCCAGCAGAAGGGCACCGCCGAGTGGTTCGCCGCGGAGGCGCGCAAGCAGCAGGAGGTCGCCCGGCAGGAGCAGGCGAAGGCCGAGGCCGCCGCGGCGATGGCCCAGGACCAGCAGGAGCTCGCGCTGGACCAGCAGAAGCTGGCGGACGAGGCGGCCACCGACGCGGACCGGCAGCAGCGGCTCGCGGACCAGGCCGCGACCCGGACGAAGGAGCAGCAGCTCCTCGCGAAGGAGGCCGCGGCGCGGGCCAGGACGATGGCCACACGTGCCGGAGTCCTGGCGGCGAAGGCCAAGGACCTGGCGGCGGAGGCGAAGCGGCTGGCGGAGATGGCGGCCGAGCAGCAGCGCAAGGCCGAGGAGTACGCCGCGGAGGCGCGCCGCCAGCAGGTCAGCGCCGAAGAGCAGCTGCGGACCAGGGTCGCGCGCCGGTTGATCGACAACGCCGAGGCGTCGCTCGTGCGGGATCCCGCGACGGCGCTCATGCTGGGGTCGGCCGCCCAGGCGGTCAGGTCCGACGCCGAGATCCGTGCCTCGGTCGCCGGCCTGGTCACCGGCACCCATTACGCCGGCGGCCTCGACCAGGTGCAGGAGACGACCTTCGGGCCGGACGGCGTCCTGGCGGCGATTCACACCGGCGGGGACGTGTCCCTGTGGAACGTGGCCGACCGGGCCCGCCCGGCGCGGATCAGGACGCTGCCCGACAGCACCGGCACGGCGCGATCGCCGGTGTTCAGCCGGAACGGCCGGACCCTCGCCGTCATCGACCGCGACACCAGCGTGACCCTGTGGAACGTCGCCGATCGCAAGCGGCCGGCCCGGCTAGGTTCGCTGAGCGGCCACGCGGGCTTCCGGATCCGGTCGACGGCGTTCAGCCCGGACGGGAAGACCTTCGCGGTCGTCGACTACGCGGGCGGCCTCACCTTGTGGGACCTGAGCGACCGCGCCCACCCGAAGGAGGTCTCCTTCGTCGCCTGCGCCGAGGAGGAGGGGCCCACCTTCATGGAACAGGCGGCGTTCAGCTCCGACGGCAGCATGCTGGTGCTGGCCTGCGACACCAGCGTGTTCGTCTACGACGTGACCGATCCGGCCGAGCCGGTGGTGCTCACCGACGGCCTCGGGCGGTTCAGCCCGCTCCGGATGGCGGCCGGGCCCGTCGGAAACCTGCTGGCCCTCGGCGGCTCCGGCGGCTCGGTGAGCGTCTTCGACCTGACCGACGCGCGGAAGAAGGCCGGAGCGGCCGAAGCTCGAGCGGCCGGGGACACGAGGGTGCCGCCCCCGCTCGGCGGGGACGACGAGGACGACGAGGTCCCGCCGCCACCGGCCAAGCCCGGGGGCGTTCAGCTGCGGCCGGTCCACCAGTTGACCGGGCTCTCCGGGGCGGTCACGACCCTGGCGTTCAACGCCACCGGGCGTTACCTGGCCGCCGGCGACAACAGCGGCGCGGTCAAGGTTTGGGACCGGACGCTTGCGGCGACCCCGGTGGTCGGCACCATGACCGTCAACGGCATCGCCGGCTCCGGGTCGTTCCACCCGGACTCCACCACGCTCGTCATGACCGATCAGTCCGACACCGCCACGATGTGGAAGGTGCGGCCGACCGCGGTTCCGAAGCGCCTGGCCGCGGTCGGCGTCGCCGGCGGGCCGCCGGAGCTGCTCGGCTTCCACCCGGACGGGAAGACCTTGTCCGGCACGCTGAACGACGACACGGCGACGTTCTACACGGTGACCGATCCCGCCCACCCGGCCAAGGCGAAGGACGTCGCCCCCTTGAACGGCGAGGGGAACCTGGCGGTGCTGAGCCCGGACCGCCGCGTCTTCGGCGTCGCAGCCGACGGAAAGCTGGTGCTGACCGACGTCACCGACCCGGCGCGGCCCGCCCGCTTCGCCACGATCGACGTCGGCCCGGAGGCGCGGAAGGCGGCGATCAGCGCGGACGGACGCACGCTGGCCGTGATGGTCCGCGGGACCGGCCTGGTGCTGTGGGACCTCGCCGTCCGGGCCCGTCCGGTCCGGCTCGGCACCCTGCCCACCACCACCGCGGACCGGCCGAGGCAACTGGTCTTCAGCCCCGACGGGCGCACGCTCGCCACCGCCACAAGCGGCGCGGAGACGGTGACGCTGTTCGACGTCCACGACCGCACGGCACCGGTCAAGGCCGGCACGCTGGCCGCCCACACCGACGACGCGTCCGTGGTGGCGTTCAGCCCGGACGGACGCACGCTGGCCAGTGGTTCCAATCGTTGGCGGTAAAGCGAGTCATCGAGGCGTAGTTTCTACGGCATCATACGAAGCAAGAGCTTATGGTGTTCACTCTGCTATGCCTATGACTCAAGCACATATATATTCATAAGCTTTAGGCGTTTCATTCTCTTTACCATTATATGTAAGTGTCGCACCGCCACCTCCTAGTCCTGATGAATGAGGTTCTGTCACTGCTAGTGCATAAGAAACACCTATTGCCGCATCCTCCCTGACACATCACCTTGATATGCATGTGTTAAAGCGCCCTGATCCACCGTATCGGGATCAATACCGAC
>NZ_JBFAZH010000835.1:0-3471 GCF_040681735.1 Actinoplanes sp. NPDC051633
CCGCCGGGTCGCGGAAAGTGAGCGTGCGCGCCGATGTCCTGCGCGCGCCGAAGACCGGCCACGTCTATTGGCTGATTCTCAAGATCGACCAAGTTTCCGGCACCCATCCGGAGTTCTATCCACGCAGAATGTTGCCCCTCGAACCGGATGGGATCTCTTTCCCGATGACCATCCCGGACGACGCCGATATCACCCGGCCCCGCACCGGATCGGTGGTGCAGGTGCCGGAGGCGACCTCCGATCGCTATGCGACCGGCCGCCCCGATCCGCGGGACGGCGACGCCGATTTCCTGCTCAGCGCACCGTGCTGCGCGGTGACCGGAGAAATCGATCTTCCATTCCGCGAATGACGCGGATCAGGCCGTCAGGCCGCGGGTGGTGCGGGTCAGCAGGGTGAAGCCGGTCGCGGTCAGGAACGACTGGTACGGGTGGTCGTCGGCGTCGGCGTAGTCGAGCAGGCGGGTCACGCCACCCAGGTCCAGCCATGCCGCCGCCTGGCCGAGCAGCCACGTGCCGATGCCGCCGCGGCGGTGCGCCGGGTCGACCCACAGGTTGCCGATGTCGGCCCAGGCGCCCACGCGGGAGGTGCGCGGCCCGGCGTCGAGGTTGGTGTCCACCTCGATGTAGCCGACGTCCGCGCCGTCGCGCACCGCCGTCAGGCGAGTCCCGTTGACGCCCAGGGTGCGGCGGATCGTCAGCGCAGCGGCGGGGCGGCGCAGCCCGTCGACCGCGGCCAGGTACACCAGCTCGGTGCGGCCCTCGCCGGTGAAGCCCAGCCGCCGGTACAGCTCGCGGATGTGCGGCCACTGCTCCGGCACGCCGTAGACGCCCGGCGCCGGCAGCGCGCCGTCCGCGTGCCGGCGCGTCACGCCCCACCTGGTGAGCTGCGCGTGGCAGGCGACCGCGAGCGCGTCGCCGGCCTCCGCGGCGTCCGGCCAGTACGGCGCGTCCGGCCAGCACACCAGCCACCGGATCTCGCCGGCGTTGCGGTACTGCGCGCCCGTACCCTCGTCATCGCCGTAACGCAGCAGATGGGCCGCGGCCGTGACGCGGCCGCGCTGCTCGGCCACCAGCGTGACCCGCTCGCGCACCCACCGGTCCACGATGAAGTCGCCGGGCTCGCGCTCGAGCTGGCTCAGCAGGGCCTGCACGGACACCGAGACGCCGGGCACGACGGCGGCGATGTGGGCATTGACCAGGGACGTGACCTGCTCGCGGTCACCGCGGGCGAACGGCCGGATCCGGATCGGCATGGGCGGACGTTCCAGAGGAGATGGACGACCCGCCACCGGTGCGGTACAATGCCGAGGCTACCGCAGGTGCGCGATAGTGCCGCACCGAGTTGCCCGGCACCTCTTTCGCCTGGTACATCGCGACGTCCGCACGGCGGAGAAGGTCGTCGCGGCCGATGGCGATGCCGACGCTGCCGCCCACCGGCGCCGGGATGGCATCCAGCATCCGCCGCACCACCGCGTCCGCCGTCTCGGCCGTGGCGTCGGCCATCACCACCACGAACTCGTCGCCGCCCAGCCGCGCCAGCAAGTCACCCTCGCGCACACAGCCGGTCAGCCGCTGCGCCACCTCGACCAGCAGGCGGTCGCCGGTCTCGTGGCCGAGCGTGTCGTTGACCTGCTTGAAGCCGTCGAGGTCGAGCAGCGCCACGGCGACCGGCTGCTCGCTCGGGCCGTCGAGCAGCTCGGCGAGGCGGCGCTGGAAGAGCTCGCGGTTGGCCAGGCCGGTGAGCGGGTCGTGGGTGGCGCTGTAGTCCAGCCGGCGCACCAGACGCCCGTTCTCGATCAGCGCCATCACCTGGCGCACCGCCACCAGGGCCGTGACCAGCACCGCCCCCAGCACGACCACCATGTCGTCGTCGTTGCCGATCGCGTCCACCAGCAGCAGGGCCTGGACGACGGCGACCGCCGCGTACGGCAGGACGCTGAACGGGCGCCGGGCCGCGACCGGCCGGTGCGCCCCGCGACCGGCCCGCTGCTGGCGCCGTGCGCCCAGCACCCCGACGAAGAAGCAGGAGGGAACACCCACCATCGTGGCGAACAGGTGCGGGTGGGCGACGTCCAGGTAGGGCTGGGTGGCCGGTGCCAGCGACCCGACCAGGACCGCTACCGCGAGCAGCCGCAGCGCCGGGCCGTCGGCGAACCGCTGCTGGGACATGATCACCTTGACCAGGGCGAACATGGCGACCATCGCGGTGGCGGTGAGCACCACCGAGCCGACCATGCCGTCCTCGCCGGCGACTCCACGGCCCATGAAGTGCCAGATGAAGACGCCGGCGGCCACCATGACGGTGGAGGCGTCGAGGGCCAGCCGCAGGAGCTCACCGGGCCGGCGGTGGCCGACGGGCAGGCGCAGCAGGGCATAGACGATGAAGGTCTGGGCGACGGCCGCGCCGACGACGAGCACGGGCGTGCTGTGGGCTCCGCCGACGCCCGGGTGGCGCCAGACGTCGTAACCCTGCCCGGCGAGCCCGATGGCCGCGGCGGCGGCGGCGATGGTCAGCCGCCGCCAGAAGTGCCGGGTGGGCGCGGCGAGGCCCGGATCGCGGGCAGTCCGCACCAGGGCGGCGACCAGCACGATGCCGGAGGCGACCAGCGGAAGCCAGAGCAGCACCGAGGGCCCGGCGGGCTCGATCAGGTTGACCCCGAACCAGACCCCGGCGAGCAGCACGATCAGCCCGGCGAGACGGGCGTGGGTGAACCCCATGGCAGGCCCTATCGGCACCGTGGGGACCGACCTAAGCCGGAAGGCGGACGGTCACTGTCGTGCCGACCTTCTCGGTCGAGTCGACGGCGATCGTGCCGCCGTGGTTCTCCACGATCGTCCGGACGATCGCCAGGCCCAGGCCGGTGCCCGGGATCGCCAGGTGGATGGCGTTGCTGGCGCGGAAGAACCGGGCGAACAGCGCCTGCTGCTCGGCCTCGGGGATGCCCAGCCCGGTGTCCGCGACGGTGATCACGATCTCGTCCTGCTCGCGCACGGCCCGCACCGTGACGGTGCCGTCGGCCGGGGTGAACTTGACCGCATTGCTCAGCAGGTTCATCAGCACCCGGTCGAGCTGCTCGGGGTCGGCGTGCAGGCACAGCGGCCCGTACACCTCGGTGTGCAGCCCGACCGACGCCTTGGCCGCGACCGGTTCGATGGCGGCGAGGGCGTTGTCGACCAGCGCGGCCAGCTCCACCTCCCGCTTGCTGATCCGGAAGTCGCCGGCCTCGATCTTGGAGAGGATCAGCATGTCCTCGATCAGCTCGCGCAGCCGCCGGGTGTTGCGGGCGATCACCTCGAGCATCCGCCGCTGCGGCGGGTCCAGGTCGCCTGCCTCCTCGTCGAGCATCAGCTCGAGGTAGCCGGAGATGCTGGTCAGCGGCGTACGCAGCTCGTGCGAGACGGTCGACATGAAGTCGGTCTTCGCGGTGTCCAGGTCCTGCAGGCGGGATACCAGGTGCCGCTCGCGCTCGT
>NZ_JBFAZH010000836.1:0-3471 GCF_040681735.1 Actinoplanes sp. NPDC051633
CGATGAGGAGCACGCGCCCGCCCGGCCTGGTCACACGCACCATCTCGCGCAGCGCCCGCGGCTGGTCGGGCACCAGCATGACGCCGAACTGCGAGCCGGTGACGTCGAAGCCGTCGTCCGGGAGATCGAGCGCATGGCAGTCCATCACCCGGCCCTCGGCCGCGAGCCCTTCGGCGGCCACACGGGCGCCGAATCGCTCGATCATCCTCGGGGACCAGTCGGTGGCCAGCACCTTCGCGCCGAGCCGCGCGGCCGGGAGGCTCAAGCCGCCCGGTCCCGCGGCGACATCGAGGAACGCGTCGCCCGCCCGCAGACCCGCCAGCCGGAGCCCGTGGGCGGCCACCTCGGATTCCCCCGGCGCGACGTGCTCGTCGTACAGCCCCGCGATCGCATCCCACGCCTCGACGGGCGCGGTGTGCGCAACCTGCTGCCGTTCTTCCATGTCGATCTCCTGTCCGGCTCCAGTACCAGCGGAGAAGACGCTAGGCAGCCGGGGACGGTCCGGCTTCGGTCGAACGATCCAGGCCGCCCCGGGAGGCATGGTCAGTTCTGTGTACGCGGCACCTCGATCAGGCCGTTCTCGTATGCGTAGGCGGTCGCCGCGGCGCGGGACGGCACTCCGAGCTTGGTGAGCGAATTGTGGACGTGCCGGGCGACGGTCTTCTCGGAGAGGCCGAGCTCGCTCGCGATCGCGCGGTTGGTCCGGCCCGATGCGACCAGCCGCAGCACCTGCACCTCGCGCCTGGTCAGACCACCGGGCGCCGGCCCGTACGCCCGGCCGGCGAGCGCGTCGAGTCGCTCGATGTCCGGCTTCGCGCCCAGCTCCTCGAAGACCTTCCGCGCGCCGTCGAGCTCCATCGCCGCGCTCTCGTGGTCGCCGAGTGCGCGGCAGGCGAGCCCGACCAGCACCTGGATGCGTGCGGTCTCGTACCGGGCGTCCAGCTCGCGCCACGCCGACCCCGCGGAGCGCAGCGTCGGCAACGCCGATCCCGCGTCGCCTTCGGCAAGCACCACCGCTCCCGCCGCCGACCCGGCCATGGCGTGCAGATACGGCGCACCGAGGCGCTCGGCGATCCGGACCAGTTCCCCGGCGCCATCCCGGGCCGCGGCGATGTCCCCCGCTGCGATCATGGTCTCGACATAGGCGGGGAGCAGGCGCGACCGGGCGGGCGTACCGCGGGCCTCGGTCAACGCGCGGCGCAGCACGGCGGCCGCGACGTCGACGCGTCCCTGCGCCAGCCGCAGCATGGCCAGACCCGGTTCCGGCCGGCGGCCGGATTCGCTGGCCCGGCGATAGCTCTCCTCGGCCCGGGCGAACTCGCCACGCAGTCGATGCAGCTCACCGAGCTGATAGAAGGCCGATCCGAGACTGTCCCACCGGACCGGGCCGGACAGGAGGTCGCACGCCTGGCGGGCGGCCCGCATCGCGTCGGCCCACGAGCCCTCCAGCTGCATGATCTCGCATCGGTGGACCAGGCAGTTGCCCCGATAGGGGACGAGGTCGGGCTGGGAGTCGCACCAGCGGTTGAGCGCGGCCGTCCATTGCCTCGCCCGCCGCAGGTCGAACAGGTCCGAGCAGCCGGCGATCGTCGTGCAGTAGGCGATGCCGGCATACAGCGGGGACACCTCGCCGGACGTGACCCCGGCCATGGCCTCGTCCAGCAGGGGCATGCCGGCTGCGCCGTCGCCCCGGAGCGCCAGGCACATGCCCTGGCCGAGGCGGGCCATCGTCAGCAGGTCGCAGTCGTCGAACCGCCGGCTTGCCGTGACGCTCTCCGCGAACGTGGGCTGCGCCCCGGCCGGGTCACCGGCCCACATCTGCGCGAAGGCGTTCCACGTCCGGAGCCACGCCTGTTCCGGGCAGTCACCGCGGCCTTCGAGAAGCCGTCCGCCTCGTGCGAACCATCCCAGCGCGGGTGCGGTCTCGCCCCGGAACATCAGTCCGGCGCCGATCATCAACGCGTTCCGGGCGGCCCGCCGCGGGTCGCCGAGACGGCCGGCCGCACGGTGGGCTCGCGTCCACGCCAGGGTGGATTCCTCGTCGAGGCCGGCCAGATACGCGGCGAGGGCCAGCCTCTCGAGATCGTCCAGCGCCAGCGGCGTCTCGGCGTCGGCGGTCACGAACCCCCGGTACGCCCCGCCCCATGAGCGCCGGTCGAACGACGCCCGCGCCTGCGCAAGTACGCCGCCGGCACTCATGCCCCTATCGCGCCGCGTCAGTCGCGGTCGGACAGGTCGAGGACTCTGATGTCACGGAAGGAGACTACGTCCTGCGGGGCGCCGTGCGCCTGCAGGCCGAGGTAGCCCACGAGCCCGCGGGAGCTGGAGTCGGGGTCGTTGGGGCGGCCGGGGAAGGGCACCCCCGGCACGTTCTCGTACTCGTTGATCACCACGCCATTGCGGATCACCGTGTAGTGCTGGCCGATCACGCGGATCTCGAGGTCGTTCCAGACACCGGGCGGCGTGGGGCGCGACTGTGCACTGTTGAGATCCGCGAACCCGTAGATGGAACCGGTCTTGCGCGGGTCGTTGCCGGGCGCCTCGGGCGAGTCGTTGATCTGGATCTCGTGCCCGCAGTTGACGGCGATCCAGGCCGCCGGGTTCTCCGTCTGCGGCGTGCCGTTGAACGTCATGGGGCAGCCGGGCACCGGTGGCCGGGGCGCCGGGAACCGCACCTGCACACCGCTGTTCGCGCGGGTGCCGGGAATCGGTGAGTCGTCGCGGAACTGCAGCCGGAGCGAGAAGTCACCGTACGGCCGCGCCGCGTACCACAGCACGCCGAGGTTGGGCGCGCCCGGGGCGGCGCGCAACGTCCCGTCGCGCTGCAATGTGATCGACGAACCGCCGGCATACCGCCACCGCTCGAAGCACCTGCGGCTGCCGTCGAAGATGACCTCGTAGCCGCGTTCGCCGCGTCGTGACTTCCCGCAGCCGCCGTCGTGGCCACCGCGCCCCGAGGTGCCGTGCGCCGTGTCGGCGTTGATTCGCGTGGCCACCTGCTGCATCACCGCGGGCGGAGCGATGAGCAGCCCGACCACAGCGACTGTGACGAGCGTGCCGAGCCTGCCGAGCCTGTACATCGTTGCCTTCTTTCCGCGCGGGGGCGGCGAACCTTCTCACGGTAAGCCCGCTGCCGGCGCGGCGCACCGTTCGATGCTCGTCGATTTTAAAACTCATCGTGCGCCGGCACGGTCAGAGATAGCGCACGCCGGTCAGTTCCTCGGCCGCCGCCCACAACCGCCTCGCCACGGCCGGATCGGCGGCCTCCGGGCTGAGCCGGGCGTCGGCGACCCCGCCCCGCGTCTCCCAGAGCCCCGACGGCCCGAAGAACCGGCCACCCCGCAGTCCGGGCTCGGTCGCGGCGCGCAACTGTGGCAGGGCGCCCTGTTCCACCGGCTGGGTGAGCAGCAGGCCGGCCCGCGCGAACAGCTGCCCGAGCCGGCCTCGGCCCGCCCAGGCGCGCGGCGTCAG
>NZ_JBFAZH010000837.1:0-3463 GCF_040681735.1 Actinoplanes sp. NPDC051633
TACCTTCCGTCGCTCCGCTACCGATACGGCGGAGGACGACCGCCCGACCGTTGCCGGCAACAGCACTGTTGCCAAGCCCGATGACAAGACCACCACCCGTTTCGTCACCGCCGGCGGAGCGGCCACCGACCGTCAGCCGCGCAGCAGTGCGGAGACCGGTCGCGCGACCGTCGCTCCCCGCAACACCACCTCCGCCACCGACACCACGCTCGAGCAGCGCAAGGTCGAGGATCGGCCGCGGGAGGTCGCCGGCCCCAGGCCGCGCGCCAGCCTGCTCGCCACGCTGGGCCTGATCCTGAGCGTCGTCGCCGCCCTGCTGGTGCTCTCCGGCCCGCTGCTGGGCTACGGCATCGGTGTCGCCGTGCTGGCCCTGGTCCTGTCGCTGAGCGGGATCCACGCCACCGGCCGCCGGCACGTGGCCGGCAAGTCCGACGCGCTGATCGGCATGGTGCTGTCGCTGGCCGCGATCGTGGTCGGCGTGCTGGCGTTGACCGGCTCGCTGAGCTGGCTGGGCACCGACATGCAGCCGGTCAACTCTGCGCGAGAGTGGCTTGACGCACAGTTTGTCGACCGTTTCTGACGGGTAGGTACAAATACAGGAACCGGGACGGACTCACCGCCGTTCCCGCCCCGATAGTTCCGGCGGTGCGCTGGAGGCAGCAGTCCAGGGGTGGCTCTCCGACTTCGGAGCGCCACCCCTGACTCGTACTTAACGAATCGTTGCTGTGACCCCGGAAAGCGCAAGGATCGAACGCGCTGCGCAAGGTTGATCTGCGGTTCCAGCAGGGCTTTCCCGCATACCGTTGCGGCATGACAACCCGCCGCTATCTGATGTGCCGGCCGACGTACTTCGCCGTGACATACCGGATCAATCCGTGGATGGACCCGACGGCGCCGTATGACAACGCCCTGGCGATCAGTCAGTGGGAGACCCTGCGCCGCACCTTCCTCGACCTCGGCCACACCGTCGAGCTGATCGAGCCGCTGCCCGGCCTGCCCGACATGGTCTTCGCCGCGAACGGCGGCACCGTGGTCGACGGCAAGGCGCTCGCGGTCCAGTTCCGCGACCCCGAGCGCGCCGACGAGGCGCCGGCCTACAAGGCCTGGTTCGCCGGAAACGGCTTCGAGGTGTACGACTCGAAGCACACCAACGAGGGTGAGGGTGACATCCTGCTCGCGGGGGACGTGCTGCTGGCCGGCACCGGCTTCCGGACCGTGCACGCCGCACACCTGCAGACCCAGGAGCTCTTCGGCCGCCCGGTGATCACGCTGCAGTTGATCGACCCGGCGTATTACCACCTGGACACGGCGCTGTGCGTGCTCGACGAGCACACGGTGGCGTACCTGCCGGACGCCTTCTCGCCGGGCTCGCGGGCCGTACTGCGGCGGCTCTTCCCGGACGCGGTGATCGCCACCCCGGCGGACGCCGCCGTGCTCGGGCTCAACGCCGTCAGCGACGGCGAAACGGTGGTGCTGCCGGTGCAGGCCACCGCGCTCGACGCCGCGCTCAAGGAGCGCGGTTACCAGACCATCGGGGTCGACATGTCGGAGCTGCGTAAGGCCGGCGGCGGTCCCAAGTGTTGCACGCTGGAGGTGCGTTCGTGACGACCGTCGACATGGTGACGCCGGAGGCGCTGGCCGAGGCCGAGCGCTGGACCGCCCACAACTACCACCCGCTGCCCGTGGTGGTGGCCGACGCCGAGGGCGCCTGGGTGACCGACGTCGACGGCCGCCGCTACCTCGACTTCCTGGCCGGATACTCGGCGCTCAACTTCGGGCACCGTCATCCGAGCCTGATCGCGGCCGCGCACGCCCAGCTCGACCGGCTCACGCTGACCAGCCGCGCGTTCGTGCACGACCAGTTCGCCGACTTCTGCCGGGGGCTGGCGCAGCTCTGCGGCAAGGACCTGGTGCTGCCGATGAACACCGGCGCCGAGGCGGTCGAGACCGCGATCAAGGTGGCCCGCAAGTGGGGCTACCGGGTCAAGGGTGTGCCGGACGGCCGGGCCAACATCGTGGTGGCGGAGAACAACTTCCACGGGCGTACGACCACGATCGTCAGCTTCTCCACCGACCCCGACGCGCGGGACGACTTCGGGCCGTACACGCCCGGGTTCACGATCGTGCCCTACGGCGACCTGGAGGCGCTGACCGCCGCGGTCGACGAGCACACGGTGGCCGTGCTGCTCGAGCCGATCCAGGGCGAGGCCGGGGTGCTGGTGCCGCCGACCGGCTACTTCGCGGGCGTACGCGAGGTCTGCACCGACCGCAAGGTGCTGCTGATCGCCGACGAGATCCAGTCCGGCCTCGGCCGCACGGGCCGCACCTTCGCCATCGAGCACGAGGACGTCGTCCCCGACATGTACGTGCTGGGCAAGGCCCTCGGCGGCGGCATCGTGCCGGTGTCCGCGGTCGCCGCCAACCGCGACGTGCTCGGCGTGCTGAAGCCTGGCGAGCACGGTTCGACCTTCGGCGGCAACCCGCTGGCCTGTGCCATCGGCGTCGAGGTGGTCCGGCTGCTCGAGCGCGGCGACTTCCAGCGGCGCTCGGCCGAGCTCGGCGAGCGGCTGCACGACGGGCTGCGCGCGCTGATCGGCCGCGGTGTGCTGGCCGTCCGCGGGCGCGGGCTGTGGGCCGGCGTGGACATCGACCCGGCGCTGATGACCGGCCGGCAGGCGTGCGAGCGGCTCGCCGAGCAGGGCGTGCTGGCCAAGGACACGCACGGCTCGACGATCCGGCTCGCGCCGCCGCTGGTGGTCACGCCGGCCGAGCTGGACCAGGCCGTGGCGGTCCTGGCCAAGGTGCTCGACGAGGCTCGCTAGCGCTCGAACTTGCGGATCGCCATGGTGGGGGCGTCGGACATGACCGACGCAGGCTGGCTGACGCCCCCGTTGGCCCACATCTTGGCGCGGCCGACGTTCACGCCGGCGTAGAGCTCCACCACGTCTTCGCCGCCGACCACGCGGACCTCGTCACGCGCCAGGGTGACCCGCTCGTCGTCGTCCAGCGACCCGCCCGGGCGGATCCCGGTGCCGTTGGTGGAGACGTCCTGGACGGTGAGCTTGTCGCCGTCCAGGGCGAACCGCGCGTGGCCGCGGCTGATCCATTTCCGGGCGTCCTCACTGAGCCACTGGCCCAGCATGACGCCGTCGCCGCCCTCCGGGGCCCGGCCGACCGTGACCGGGTGGCCGGTGGAGACGACGAACCTGCGGCGGTTGACGTCGTCGATGCGTACCGAGAGCACCTCGATGTTGGGCCTCGGGCCGACGTCGGCCAGCTTCGTGCCGTGGCGCGGACAGGTGGGCACGCCGGCCCGCAGCGTCGGCGGCGGCTGGGCCACCGGGCTGGTCGTCTTGCGCATGTCCGCGAACGGGCTGTCCGAGTCGCCGCCGCCGAAGGCGCCGCAGTTGGCCTCGGGGCAGCGCCACACGCGCGCCAGCAGCTTGGCGCCCATCGGCGACGG
>NZ_JBFAZH010000838.1:0-3463 GCF_040681735.1 Actinoplanes sp. NPDC051633
GGTTCCACGTGTGGATGAACGACCTGACGATCCGGGCGATCACCCTGCCGGGCGTACGCGGCCTCGTCCGGCGCGGCCTCGAACGCCGATCTCCTCGACGCCAGGCGCGCTGAGTCGCCGGACCGCGGCGGTCATCCCGGAGAAGAGCCGTTGCCGCCGCGGGTGACCAGCGTCGTGCGCAGCACCGTGCGACGCGGCGGGCCGCTCGCGCCGTTGATCCGGGCGAAGAGCATGTCGGCCCCGCAGGTGCCCAGCTCGGTCGGGTCGTAGGTGACCAGGGTGACCGGCCGGGGCAGCAGGTCGGCGAGCTCGACGTCGTCGAAGGCGGCCGTCTCGACCGGTTGCCGGGAGTCGTGCACCGCGTGCAGGGTGCCGACGCACATCCGGTTGTTGTCGGCGAAGATCGCATCGATCCGCCCGCCCAGCAGGTCGGTGGCGGCGGCGCGTGCCTCGGACACGGTGGCGACGTTCATCCGCACCAGCGACCGGTCGAACGGCACTCCGGCGCCCTTGAGGGCCTGCCGGTAGCCGGCCAGGCGGCGCGCCCCGGTGGTCACCTTGGGGCTGCCACCGATGTACGCGATCCGCCGGTGCCCCCGGGTGAGCAGGTGCTCGACGGCCCGCCGGGCGCCGCCCGAGTTGTCCAGCACCACCGCGTCGGCCGGCACCCCGCTCGGCGTCCGGTCGATGAACACCACCGGGACCCAGCGGCTCAGCTCGGCGTGCAGATCGGCCTGGGCCTCGGCGGTCGGGACCACCAGGACGCCGTCCACCCGGCGGCGCAGCACCAGGTCGCGCAGGAGATCACGCTCGCGGTCGTAGCTGCCGCGGGTGCTGCCGACCACCACCATGTGCCCGTGCCGGCGCGCCACCTCCTCGGCGCCGTGCGCGACCGCCGACCAGAACGGGTTGGCCAGGTCCTCGATGACCAGCGCGATGGTCTCGGTGGTCTGCCCGGGGCGCAGGGCGCGGGCCGCCTCGTTGCGCTGGAAGCCGAGCCCGGCGATCGCGCTCTCGACCAGCGCGCGGGTCTGCTCGCGGACGTACCGCTCGTTGTTCACGACACGCGAGACCGTCGCCGGGCTCACCCCCGCGGCCCGGGCCACGTCGTGCATGGTCGGACGACGCTGCGACATGCCATCTCCGAGAAAGGTCGATGCCGGTCTATTGACCGATGCACAGCCTATCTGATTACGTTTTCTGAGAACGTAATCAGACACGAAATC
The DNA here is from genome assembly GCF_040681735.1 of Actinoplanes sp. NPDC051633. Taxonomy (NCBI): domain Bacteria; kingdom Bacillati; phylum Actinomycetota; class Actinomycetes; order Micromonosporales; family Micromonosporaceae; genus Actinoplanes; species Actinoplanes sp. NPDC051633. The sequence continues at coordinate 1,227 of NZ_JBFAZH010000838.1, forward strand.
CGCGGTACCCCCTCCGAGGAGTTCAGATGCGACACAGAGTCGTCGTCGCCGGACTGTCGGCGTTGGTCCTCGCCGCTGCCACCGCTGCCTGCGGGTCATCAGACAGTGAGTCGGACGGTAAGACGATCACCATCGCCTACCAGAAGTTCGGTTCCTTCATCCAGCTCGACAAGCAGCTGCAGACGGTCAAGACGCAGTTCGAGCAGGCCCACCAGGGCTACACGGTCAAGCTTCTGCCGATCGAGGCGGCGGAGAACGACTACTACACCAAGCTCTCGCTCATGAACCGCTCGCCGAAGACCGCGCCGGATGTCATGTACGAGGACACGTTCCTGGTCAACACCGACATCCAGGCCGGCTTCCTCGCGCCGCTCGACGACTACCTCAAGGACTGGCCGGATTGGAGCCAGTTCACCGAGGCGGCCAAGGGCGCGGCCAAGGCACAGGACGGTAAGACCTACGGCGTACCGATGGGCACCGACACCCGCGCGCTCTGGTACAACAAGGAGCTCTTCGCCAAGGCCGGGCTCACCGTGCCGTGGGAGCCGAAGAACTGGAACGACGTCCTCACCGCGGCGCGCACCATCAAGCAGAAGCTGCCCGGGGTCATCCCGCTGAACGTCTACTCCGGCAAGGGTCAGGGCGAGGGCTCGACCATGCAGGGCTTCGAGATGCTGTTGTACGGCACCAGGAACACCCTGTACGACGACGCCCAGAAGAAGTGGATCATCGCCAGCCCGGGATTCAACGACTCGCTGAACTTCATCAAGACGATCTTCAGCGAGAAGCTCGCGCCGGATCCGCAGGATGCGCTCGACCCCAACTGGGGCACCAAGGTCGGCACCGAGATGCTGCCCACAAGCAAGCTGGCCATCAACCTGGACGGCTCGTGGCTGAGCAGCACCTGGCTCGAGAGCGGCAGCAAGCCGTGGCCGGAGTGGAGCAAGACGCTCGGCTGGACCGCGATGCCGACGCAGAACGGCGAGCCGCCCGGCAAGATCAGCATGTCCGGTGGCTGGGTGCTCTCGGTCGGCTCGAAGAGCAAGGACAAGAAGGCCGCGTTCGACTTCGTCACCACGATGCTGAACAAGGAGAACACCCTCGAGTACGACATCGGCGCCGGCCAGATCGCCGAGCGCGACGACGTCGCGGCCGATCCGAAGTACCTCAACTCGAACCCGTCGCTGAAGTTCTTCACGGATCTGGTCGAGGTGACCAAGTTCCGCCCGGCCTACCCGGACTACCCCAACGTGTCCAACGCCATCCAGGTCGCGATGGAAACGGTGATGACCGGTCAGGGTGAGCCGGCCGAGGCCGCGAAGACGTTCGCCGAGCAGGTGACCTCCGCGGTCGGTGGCCCCGACAAGGTGACCACCGCGTCATGACGACGGCAACCGCACCCCGGGCAGCGCGGATCGGGGCGTTCCTCCCCGCTCTGCTGCTGCTCGGGGTGTTCTTCGCCGGTCCGCTGGTTTGGGCCGTCTACAGCGCCTTCACCGACGTCGCCCTGACCGGCGCGGCCGAGATCAACTTCGTCGGCGTCGACAACTTCACCACGATGTGGCGCGACCAGCAGTTCTGGAATTCACTGTGGCTGACGCTGGTCTTCGTGGTCGGCTCGGCGGTCATCGGGCAGAACACGCTGGGCCTGCTGATCGCGCTGCTGCTGCGCGGGCGGAGCAAGACCTCGCGGGCCTTCGTCAGCGGGCTGGTGATCGCCGCGTGGACCGTGCCGGAGACGGTGGCCGGCTTCTGCTGGTATTCGTACCTGCACCGGGAGGGGACACTGAACGGCATCCTCGACTGGTTCGGGGTGAGCCAGAACTGGCTCTACACCACGCCGATGCTGGCCGTCATCCTCGCCAACGTGTGGCGCGGCACGGCGTTCTCCATGCTCGTCTACCAGGCCGCGCTCAACGACGTGCCGCCGGAGCTGCACGAGGCGGCGGCGGTCGACGGCGCGTCGGCCTGGCAACGGCTGCGCAGTGTGACGTTGCCGCTGATCCGCCGGTCGATCGTCACCAATCTGATGCTCATCACGCTGCAGACCCTCGCGGCCTTCGGCCTCATCTATGTGATGACGAAAGGCGGGCCGGGCACGAAGAGCTCGACGACGCCGATCTACATGTACCAGGAGTCGTTCCAGTTCTACAAACTCGGTTACGGCACCGCGATGGCGTTGGTGCTGCTGGTGATCGGGGCGATCTTCTCGCTGATCTACGTGCGACTGATCAAGG
>NZ_JBFAZH010000839.1:0-3461 GCF_040681735.1 Actinoplanes sp. NPDC051633
TCCCGAGCGGCAGGCCGACCCGGCCACACCCGCCGATCACGCAGACGTCCACCGGCCCGGTCATCGCCCCTCACATTCACGCCGCTGGTTTCGGCTCGTGCAGGCTACTAGCGAGGAAAGCTCGGGTCTACCCGCAAGTAGCAAAGGGGCGTCGAGGGGTTAGGGTGCGACACCATGACCGGCACTTTGTCCACCGATCTGAGCTCGCGGTTCGCCGCGGCACTGCCGGCTCGCGTCGTGGCGGCCGCCGTACGTACCGCCTATCCCCGGGTCGAGCCCGAGCTGGCGTGCCTCTCCTCCTACGCCCCGCGCGGCGGAACCGCGGTTGACGTCGGAGCCTGGTACGGGCCGTGGACGCGCAGGCTGCGCCGGATCGCCGACCGGGTGGTCGCGGTGGAGCCGACGGCCGAGCTGGCCCGCTGCCTGACTGCCGCGTTCCCGGACGTGTGGGTGGTCGAGGCGGTCGCCTCCGACCGCGCCGGGACAGCCGATCTGTTCCTGCCGTCCGGCGGGCCGGGGGTCGGAACGTCCTCGGTGGAGACCGGCACCGGCGTACCCGTCACTGTTGCCAGGGTGACCCTCGACAAGCTGGAGCTGACCGACGTCCGGTTCGTCAAGCTCGACGTCGAGGGTCATGAGCTGCCCGCCCTGCGCGGGGCCGAGCGGACCATCCGGCGCGACCGCCCGCAGCTGATCGTCGAGCTCGAGGAGCGGATGCAGCCGGTGAAGCCGGTGCTCGACCTGCTCGGCGGCTGGGGCTACCGGCCGTACGTGATGCCCGACGGACGGTGGTTGCCGCTGGAGGACTTCGACCTGGTCGGACACCAGCGCGGTGCGGTGGCCCGGGTGGACCAGAGCTTCGCCCGCCGGGTGGTTCGGCCGAAGCCCCGGTACGTCAACATGGTGCTGTTCCGGCCGGAGCCGGACCGGTGAGCACGCAGAGACGGGTCGGCATCGGGGCCGCCGTCCTGATCGCGCTGAGCCTGGTGTGGCGGGCGTCGATCTCCGCCCGAGGCTTCCTCACCATCGACGACTTCCCGATCCTCGCGCAGGCCGACGCCTCCGGCCTGACCCCCGGATACCTCTTCGGGCTCTACAACAATCACCTGATGCCCGCCGGGCGGCTGATCGTCTTCGTCACCGAGCGGCTGACCGGCTACGAGTACTGGCCCTACCTCGTGCTGATGCTGCTCGCCCAGCTGGCGGTCGGCGTGGCGTTCTACCGGCTGTTGCGGCTCATGCTGCCGGCCGGGTGGGCGGTGCTCGTACCCCTGTGCCTGTTTCTCTTCAACCCGATGACCCTGGAGGTCAGCGCGTGGTGGGCGGTGGGGATCAACCTGCTGCCGATGCAGCTGGCGATGGTGCTCGCGGTCGGCGCTCAGGTCCGCTATCTGCGCACCGGCGCCCGCAAGCACCTGGTGACGCTCGCCCTGTCGGTCCTGTTCGGGCTGCTGTTCTTCGAGAAGGCTCTGCTCATCGTGCCGCTCGTCGTCCTGGTGTCGCTATGCCTCTACGCGCCCGGCGGGTCGGTGCGCTCGGTGCTCACGGCGATCCGGCGCTGGTGGCCGTCCTGGGCGGTGCTGGCTGCGATCTCGCTCCCCTACCTCGGTATCTACCTGGCGATGCAGACGACCTCGACGCTGCGGCGCCCGTCCTCGGCCGCGGAGGTGGGCACGTTCCTGGGGCAGTTCTACGGCGAGACGCTCGCGCCGGGCCTGGTCGGCGGGCCGTGGACCTGGCTGGACGGCGCCGACGGCGCCGCGCTCTCCGCCCCCCAGGAGCCGGCCCGGTGGCTCTCCTGGGTGCTGGTCGCCGCGCTGATGGCGGGCACAATCTGGCTGCGCCGGGGCGTCGCGGTCCGCGCCTGGACGTTGCTAGCGATCTTCTCCGCGATGACCGCCACGCTGATCGCCGCGACCCGGCTGGGCTCGGGGCTGAGCGGAGTGGCCGGGCTGGTGCCCCGCTATCTCGGTGACGTGGTGCTGGTCGCGGCGTTGTGCGTCGGCGTGGCGGTGTGCGGGTTGCGCCGACTGAACGCGGAGGAGGAGGAGGAGGAGGAGGAAGCGCCGGTGACCGTGCCGGTGAAAGGCCTCGCCGTGGCCGTTGCGCTGCTCGTCGCGAGCAGCCTCTACAGCGGCGTCGACTTCGCCTCCGACTGGGGCGTCAAGGCCGGCCGCGACTACCTGCGGACCGCGCAGGCCGACCTGGCGGCGTCGGGGCCGGGGACGGTCTTCATGGACCAGACGGTGCCGGAGGCCGTGGTGCCCGCTCTGTCGTACCCGTGGAACAAGCAGTCGGCGTTCTTCGGGCCGCTCGACGACGGGCCGGTGTTCGTCTTCCAGGCGCGCGCGCTGTCGGTGTTCGACGAGTCCGGCCACGTCCGCCCGGCCTGGGTCGAGGGTGTGTCGGCGAAACCGGGGCCGCTGCCGGGGTGTGGCTACCGGGTCACCGGCAGCCGGGCCACCAAGGTGCCGCTGACCGGCGCCGTCGTCGACTACTGGCAGGTCGTGCGGATCGGCTATCTCAGCGACCGCGACACGGTCGCGACGATCCAGGTCGGCGACCGATCCGGGGTGTCGTTCGACGTGCACCGCGGCCTGAACGCGATGTTCCTGCTCATGCGGGTCGACGGCGACGAGGTCACGCTCACCGTCCGCGACCCGGCCGCGAACCTGTGCACCAACGAGATCGACGTCGGCGCGCTGGTGCCGCAGCCGGCCGGATGACCGTGCCGGGCCGGCGCATTCCACACACGGTTGCCGCCGTGGTCACCGCGGTCGTGCTCGCACCGCTGGCGCTGCCCGGATACGCGTTGCGCTACGACATGGTCTTCGTGCCGCGGCAGCCACTGAGCTGGGAGATGATCGCGCCGGCCGACGCGCTGCCGCGGGCGGTGCCGCTCGACGCGCTGGTGTCGCTGGCCAACCTCGCGGTGCCGGGCTGGTTGCTGCAGCGGTCGGTGTTGGTCGCGGTGGTCTATCTGGCCACGCTGGGTGCGTTCCGGCTGGTGCCGAGCACGCGTACGGGCACGCGGGTGGTGGCCGCTCTGGCGTACGCCTGGACGCCGTTCCTGGCCGAGCGGCTCCTGATCGGCCAGTGGGCGCTGCTGCTCGCGTACGCGGCCCTGCCCTGGTTGGTGGCGGCGGTGCGCGACCTGCGCGCCGGCCGGTCCGGTGCACTGCCTCGGATGGTGCTCGCCGCCGCGCCCGCTGCGGTGACCCCGACCGGCGGCCTGATCGCGCTGGCCACGGTGGTCGTGCTGCTGCCGCTGCGGTCCCGGGCGACGGCCGCCGCGCTCGCCTCGGTCGCGGCGCTCAACGTGCCGTGGCTGGCGGCCGCCCTGACTACCACGGCGGGTGGCCGGTCCGATTCGAACGGTGTGGCGGCCTTCGCCGCCCGTGCGGAGAACTGGGCCGGCTCGTGGACGGCGCTGGCCGGCACCGGCGGCATCTGGAATGCGC
>NZ_JBFAZH010000840.1:0-3461 GCF_040681735.1 Actinoplanes sp. NPDC051633
CTTGATCTGATTAGACCAAGCCTTTTGATAGTGTTATATTAATAAACATCACCTTCGAGGCCGTCCATGCCGGCCCCGGTCGCACACCGCGCCTGGCGACCGATCAGGTCATCGAGATCCGGGATTGATCTCGCAGCCGGCGATCAGAGGTCGGGGTGCCGCTCGGCCGAGCGTTGACAGTCCTCCAGACGGCTGCGCGCGGATTGCAGTCGCGCACCCATGACCTGCAGGAAGCGGGTGGCCAGCTCATAGCCGAGCCCGGGATCGCGTCGGCAGAGCGCCAGAACGAGGGGGCCGTCGAACGTCAGCGTTCGCGTGGTCGTGACCGCGACGGCGCCGAAGTGCCAGCGGTGCGGCGGGAACAGCCAGGACCAGCCGAGCACAGATCCCGCCTTCAGGGTTTCGAGGACGAAGTCGTCGCAGCCGGGCACGTGGCTGTCGAGGTAGACCCGGCCGTCGGTGATCAGCCAGAACTGTTCCGCGGGATCTCCCTGGTGAAAGATGCGGTTGCCCGCGTGGAACATCGATCGACCGCACAACGGTGCCAGCACGTCGAGTTGATGGGCGGTCAGCCCGGACAGGAACGGATGCTCGGCGAGCATCTCGGTGGTGGTGGACATGGAGTCTCCCTGCCTGGCGCGGTCGATGGGGCTGCGACGTCCGTTCCAGGAAATCGCCGCGGCTGACCGCCGGACAGGGCCGGCGGCCACCAGTCGAGGGACGTTGGTCCCGGCGACGAGGTCGCCAAGGCCTCCTCCACTGCAAGGCGGGACTTTGGTCCTGCCGAGTCGGGCGTTTGGCCCCCGGCGACCGACCCGGAGCCAGGTGCAGAGTCGGTGGCGGATGGATCGGCCCTTCGGAGCGAGGCTCCGGTGAAAGGAACAACCAATGGGGAAGATGTTGCGGCGAGGCACGGTGCTGCTTTCCGTATGCGGCGCACTGGCGGCGGTTCCGGAGCCGGCATTCGCGCACGAGAAGTGGTTCGTACCCGATCCGGGCAGCTACCCGACGGACTGGGCCTTCGTGTTGCGGCCGGTGACCCTGGGACTCATCCTCGCCGTTGTGGCGGTCACCGTGGTGTGGCGCGTCGTCGCGGTCCGCTACCTGCCCGTCCCGGAACTGCGGTTCCTGGCCCGAGTCGGCGACCTGGTTCCGTACGTGCCGCGGTTGCTGGCGATCCATCTGGGCATCTCGTTGCTCGCCGCCGCCGTGTCCGGGCATTTCCTCACCCACGACCTGGACGTCAGTGACGTCGGGTTCGGGCCGGTCATGCTGCTCGTCGAGGGTGCCTTGGGCGTCTGGTTCATCACCGGCGTCCGGCTCCAGGCCGCGGCGATCCTGCTCGCCCTGTTCGGGCCGGTCGCGCTGCTGGTCACCGGACCGGTCGGGCTCCTGTCCGCGATGGACCTGCTCGGCGTCGCGGTGTTCCTCGCCTTCGTGCCGCCGTCCGACGCCGCATTCGGCCGGGTCGAGCCGGACGCGCTCGCACTGCGCCGCGGTTTGCTGGCGCTGCGGATCGGAGCCGGCGGAGCGCTGATCACGCTGGCCTTCGCCGAGAAGCTCGCCAACCCGGCCCTCGCCCGCGAAACGCTGCGGCTGTTCCCTCAGCTGGACGTGTTCCGGCTGGTCGGCATCGACCTGCCGGTCGACACGTTCGTCGCCGTCGCCGGAGCGACCGAGCTGCTGTTCGGACTACTGGTCATCTCCGGCGCACTACCGCAGGTGGCGGTGCTCGTGGCCGGCATCCCGTTCAACGCGACCCTGCTGCTGTTCGGACAGACCGAGCTGCTCGGCCACCTGCCCGTCTACGGCGTCTTCCTCACGCTGATCGTGTACGGCTCGAACCGCCGGACCGCCGGACTCGTCCGATGGCTGCCGGACCCGCGGCGCCGAACCGGACGCGGAACCGCCCGCACCGACTCGGACGCACCCGGCCCGAGAGCCGAGTCGTCCGCCACCGGACTTGCTACGCACGGACCAGAACGCTGAACGGCACGCTGCGGCTGTCGTGCCGGCGCCAGCCGTCGGACGGCGAGCGCACCGGCGCGCCGGTCGCGTGCGCCGGGTGGGTGGAGGCGACCACCCGCCCGGCGGCGTTCACCACCGTCGCCGGGCGGCGGAGCGCGCGTAGCGCCGGCAGAAGTACCCGCTCGGCGCGGGCGACGTACACGTCCGAGCCGACCACCGCCGCCATCGAACCGTCCGGGTGCAGCACCGGCACGGTGAAGGTCAGCGTGTACGCGTCGGTGCACAGGTAGTCGACGTACGGCCCGGTGACGTGCCGGCGGCCGGTGCGGCGGGGCGTCGCCCACCACTCCAGCACCGTGTAGTCCCGGAAGCCGTCGCGGGCCGGGTCGGACACCACCGCCAGAGGTTCGATCCGGCGTTCGGCGTCGGTGGTCCACCAGGCCAGGTGCCACGGGGCGTCAGCGATCAGGGCGGGGTCGGCGATGAGCCCGGAGCCGGCCACCAGGTGGTCGGGGCGGCGCAGTTCGGCGTACGCCAGGGGTTCGATCGCCGCCAGGTCGGCCCGCACCGGCTGCCGGCCGGCCGGCAGCGCCGCGGTCATCACCTTGGCCATCGTCACCAGCGGCGCGAAAACCGTGGCGCAGAATCCCTCCAGCGCGTCGACGACGACTTCGATCATCCGGCAACTCCAGGCGGCTGCATTCCCAAACGACGGTGGATCACTGCGTCGATCGCACGCCCGACGTGGTCCTCTGTCAAGCCCCGCGCCAGCACCGGGTCGCCGGCCGCGATCGCGTCGACGATCGCGGTGTGCTCCGCCTCCGAGCGTCGACGCCCGGCCCCGGTCGCCATGGCCAGCCAGAGCAGCGGCCCGAACTCGGCCTGCAGGCGCAGCTCTTCCTGGGTCATCCGGGCCGACTGCCCGGCCGCCGCCACCTCGAGGTGGAACTGCGCCTCGGCCCGGCGGGAGCCGCCCGGGTCCACCGCCCGCCGGACGCCGACCGCGCGCAGCCGCTCGATGTCGTCGCCGGCCGCGCGGTCGGCCGCGTACGCCGCCGAGGCGCCCGCGATCGCCCGGTAGAGGTCACCGAAGTCGCGGATGTCGACCAGCGACAGCTCGGCCAGCCGGATGCGCAGCAGGGACGAGTCGGCCGGCGCGGTGACGAAGCTGCCGCCTCGCCGTCCCCGCCGGGTGGTCACCAGGCCGAGATCGCGCAGTGCCTGCAGGGACTCCCGGGCCGTCACCGGCGCGACGCCGAGCGACTCGGCCAGCTCCGCCTCGGACGGCAACTGCTCGCCGTCGCCCAGCACGCCGAGCACGATGGCGTCGCGCAACCGCCGGGTGACGGCCTCGGCCCGGCCCGGCTGGGTCAGCGGCGCGAACACGGCCTCGTGAGCGGCGCGGCGCATCGTCTCTCCCTCGAAACATGAGCGCTTAGATTCAGGCGGTCAAGGCAACACACTCGGCGGGGGTGCGGTAGCCGAGGCATTTT
>NZ_JBFAZH010000841.1:0-3460 GCF_040681735.1 Actinoplanes sp. NPDC051633
GGTCGTGGCTCGGCGGCGCGACCGTCTCGGTCCGCACCTGCGTCGGCCCGGCGGCGATGGCGCCCTGGCCGCCCTGCGGCGCCTCCGACGCCAGCGGCGCCGCGGTGATCGCCGACACGGTGCCCTCGCCCGGCACGGCGATCCACAGCCGGCCCTCGCCGTCGAAGACCCCGCCGGTGATGCCCGGCGGATACCGCAACGGCTGGCCGATCGGCTGCAGCGACCGGGGATCCAGCTGCCGGATCACGCCCTGCACGGCGTCGATGACGAAGGCCGAGTCCTCCTGCAGCGCGACGCTGACGCCGATGCCGGAGTTGGTCGGCGCGGTCGCGAAGACCTTCAGGGAAGCCAGATCCATCGAGCTGATCACGCCGGTGTTCACATCGCGCAGGATCACGAACCGATCGTTCTGGCTCACCTGCATCTGATGCCCCAGGCCGCCTTTGACGTCGACGCGGGTGTCCACCCGGGCGGTCACGCCGTTGACCCGCGCGATCTCACCCTTGCCCTTGCTCCACACCCACGAGGCCGCGTCGAAGCTCGCCACGGCCTGCTCGGCGGCGCCGAGACCGAGCACGGTCAAGCCCAGACCGGTCACCAGGCTGAGCACGGTGCCGATCGTGACGAGACCACCGCGGGTGCGCCAAGGACGCTTCGATGGGGTCACGGCCTGCGGTTCCTCTCCCCGTTGTGTTTCGGAACCGGGCCATCATAGGGGTCTGTCCATCTTTGGGGACACCCGTGGAACTACACCTGTGGATAACTTTGATCGCTATCTGTAATGATCAATCGGACCTCTGCGGCCCGGTCCGCTTGATGCATTTCTGCGGCGAGGTCGCGAACGAGTTGGTGCCGTAGACCGCCACCACCGCGAAGCAGTACTCCAGCTGATCATTGAGTCCACGCAGCTCAAAGCGCGTCTCGCCGGGTCCCACCTCACCCATCGGCTTGAGCACCTCGCCGGGGTGGCCACCGGTGACGATGGTCGAGTTCTTGCCCTGCCCCGGATCCGTCCAGGTGATCTCCACAGAGGTGCCGTAGTCCCTGACCTGTACATCGGTCGGAGCGGGCCCGCCACCGAGAGTTGGCACATCCGGCTCCGGGCCGTTACCTGTGCCAGCGTCGTCGCGCTGAGCGAGCACGATGACCAGCGCGACCACGGCGATGGCGGCGGCCAGGACCGCGGCGATCGCCGCGAAGAGGGCAGGGCTCCTTTTCGGGTACGAGGACACGGGCGGCGGGGCAGTCGGTGCTTGCTGAGGTGTCGACTGGATCCGGAAGACGGCAGCGTCGCCCGGGGTCTCGTAGGTGGGCTGGGCCGGGATGCGGTGCTCGACCGGCCGGTACATCAGAGCGGTGGGTTCTTCGGGAGGGCGCGCCTCTTCGCGTACCGGATAGGTCTGTCCTCGGAGGCCGGCCTGCAGATCCTGGACCGGCGCCGATTGCCGGACCGGGGCCGGCTGCTGAACCGTGATGTCTTGCTGGATCGGCCATGCCGGCTGGACCGGCAGTGGTTGTTGGACGGTCAGCCCGTCGTCGACCGGCGCCGGCATGTGGACCGGTTGCACCTGCTGGGTCGGCATGTCGTGCTGAACGGGCCACGCTTGGCGGATCGGCTCTTGCTGCTGGACTGCCTGCGCTTGCTGGACGGGCATCTGTTGCTGGACCGGCGGCCATTGCTCTGGCGGGGCCTGGAGTTGTGGTGCCGGGTGCGGCTTCGGTTCGGGGGTGGGCGCGCCCGGGCGCAGGACGGAGGTGTCACCGTCGAGATAGGCCTGCGCCTTGAGCACGGCCCAGTGGTAGCCGCCGAGCACCGGGGTGCCGGCCTCGACCACCCGGCCGAGCGCCTTGCGAGCCTCATGCCGGTTGCCCAGCTCCTCCGCCACGACCCCGAGGTCGTAGGAGATCTCCAGCATCAGCGGATCGGCCTCACCGAGGCGCCACTGACCGGCCGCGTAGGCCTCCTCGAGCACCCGCCGAGCAGCGGAGAAGTCGTCATCGGCCTGGTGCAGCCGAGCAAGCTGATGCGCCGCGCCCAGCACCCCGGGATCGTCCTCGCCGAGATTGACCTTGCCGAGCTCGACGGCATGCTCGAGCATCGCCACGGCGGCCGCACGATCGCCCTGCTCGGCAAGGCTGTGCGCACGCTGCCGGGCTGGCTCGAGCGGGGAGGGCTGAGACACCCGAGACATGCTGCCCCGTACACCCGCCGCCCGCCAGGCCCGAAATCATTTCGTACGGTTTCGTCCGGGTCGGCGACACCCGGCGGGCCACATGCGGGGGACGGAGAGGGCCGTGTAAAGTGCTTCCCTGTGCGGCCCGCCGGGGCGCCGATCCTGGGTGCAACCCCAGGTGAGACCCGGCTACGCTGTATTGCAGGTCCGGGTGGCGGAATGGCAGACGCGCTAGCTTGAGGTGCTAGTGCCCTTTATCGGGCGTGGGGGTTCAAGTCCCCCCTCGGACACAGGTTCGAAGCACTCGTGCGTATCTCAACGTACCGGTGGTCAGGCGTGTTTGAACACGCCTGACGCGCATCCCTGACGTGGTCAATTCCGGTCACTCCGGCATGGCGGTGCCTGCCATGACCGAGCGGAATCCGACGGTCGTCCCATCTGTCTCCTTCGGCGGCCGCGGCGCCCCACCTCCCCGCTGGACCGACCTCAAACACCCGCGCGCTGCCGCGCGCTGCCGCTGATCCGGCTTGCCGAGGAGCGCCCGGCCGATGCTGTGTACGGGCTGAGCATCGTGGGTGTCGCGGGCCGCATCCCCGACCTGGTCGTGGTGGGTGCGCTCGGCTGGGCGGCCGGCCAGCGCCTCGCGATCCGCCCCTGCGACGGGCTGGTCCTGGTCAGAGCCGATGACCAAGGCCTGTTCGCGTTGAACAAGAAGCGGTACCTGCATCTGCCCATTGCGGCCCGCCGCTGGTGCGGCGTCGACCTGGGTGATCGGGTGCTGCTGGCGGCATGCCGGGGGAAGGGCTGCTGGTGGTGCATCCGCCGTCGGTGCTGGATGCGGTGGTCGACCGGGTGCACGCCAGTGCGCTCGGCGGTGAACCACGGTGAGCGGCGGCGAGGCGGCGCTGGCGGCGGCCCGGCTGCACGGGTGATCAGCGTGACGGTGCCGGCGGCGGCCGCGGTGACGAGCTCGGCCCAGCGAGCCGGGCGGTCTCGACGTCAACAGGCATGCCGTGGCGGGCGACGAGAGGGCGAAGGCCGTACGGAACGTGTTCGAGGTCCATCTGTGAACCGCCAGGCGGCATACAAATCTTTTGCACGAGCCTTACGAAAGTGAGCCATCTGCGCTGCACGTTGCCAACGAGGCGAACGTTTGTGTTACCCGTTCGGGTGATTCGTGGGGCTTCTGTCGTACCTGAGAGCTACGGTCGCTCCGGAACTGAAGATCAGGAACGGGGGAGGCTGTTGCCGAAGATCAAGGTGCGCGAGGTTGCGCGCCGCTTCAG
>NZ_JBFAZH010000842.1:0-3457 GCF_040681735.1 Actinoplanes sp. NPDC051633
GGCGGCCGCCGGCCTGGGCGTCCGCGGTGGCGGTGGCCGACGCATTGGTCTGGCACCGGGCGCCGCCGTCGGTCGTGGACCGGTGGGCGCACCTGCCGGAGTGGGGTCAGATGCTGGTGCGGGCGTTGCTCTACCGCATCGCGACGTGGCCGGCGGCCCGGTGGACGGCGCCGCCGGACGACAGGTACCGGCCGGTCGTCGACCTGGTCGTCAAGTATTCGTCCGCCTGATTACGCCGCGTGCGGGTCCGTTGTACCGTGCGGTCGTGGCCGAGTTCTGGCTGGGCGTTGCGGCGGGCGGCAGTCTGGCGGCTGTCGTCACAGTCTGGCTGTGCTGGTGGCTGCACCGGCGCCATACGGACGCCCTCGAGCTGCTGGCGATCCGCATGGAGACCCTCCAGCGCACCCAGTACGAGAGCGACGTCCAGTGGCGCCGCCGGGCGGCCGAGTGGGACCGCTTCGCCGGCCAGGTGCTGAGCGAGTCCGACCAGCAGGGCCGCCTGATGGAGATGCTGCCGAGCCACTCCGCCCTGCGGCGCGGCGGCTCGTGACGTGGAACCCGGCGCGGACACGTTCGTGCCGGGAGGACGGGGTGGGCGCGGTAGGTTTCGAACCTACGACCCCTCGCTTGTAAGGCGAGTGCTCTCCCACTGAGCTACGCGCCCCGACCGAAGCCGCAATCCTATCGTCCGGCCGGGGTGGTCCACAGCCCGGCCAGGGCCGCCCGCCAGGCCTTCTGGTCCCTCGACTCGCCCGGGCCGAGCTCCTCCGCGAAGCGGACGACACCGTCCCGGTCGATCACGAAGGTGCCCCGGTTGGCGAACCCACCCGACTCGTTGAGCACCCCGTACGCCGAGGCCACCCCGCCGTGCGGCCAGAAGTCGGCCAGGATCGGGAAGTCGAACCCCTGCTGGGTCGCCCAGACCTTGTGGCTGTACGTGGAGTCCACGCTCACCGCCAGCACCTGGACGTCGTCGTTCTGGAACACGTCCAGCGACCCCGACACCTCGGTCAGCTCCCCCGTGCAGGTGCCGGTGAACGTGAACGGGTAGAAGACCAGCAGGACCGCCTTGCGACCGCGGAAGTCGCTGAGGCGTACCTCCTGGTTGTTCTGGTCTTTGAGGGTGAAATCAGGCGCCGTGGCGCCCACCTCCAGCGGCATCTAGCTCTTCTTCTTCGACGTGGCCGCCCGGGGCGACGCCAGGCGGGCGCCGGACCAGTCCTTGCCGGCGTTCACCGTCGAGGTCTGCTGCAGGCCGGCCGCGGGCGCGGACTCGCTGATCTCGCTGGGCTCGACGTGCCCGTCGCGTCCCGCCTTCGGTGTCAGCAACCACACCACGCCGCCGTCGGCGAGAGGGTTCAAGGCGTCGGTGAGCAGTTCGAACAGGTCACCGTCACCGTCGCGGTACCACAACAGCACCGCGTCGACCACCTCATCGGTGTCCTCGTCGACCAACTCGCCAACGCGTTCGGTCAGGGCGTCACGGAGGTCCTCGTCGACATCGTCGTCGTAGCCCATCTCCATGACCACCATGTCCGGCTCGAGGCCGAACCGGTCCGCCAGACTGCGTACGCCGTCGGCCTGACCAGCGGTCGCGCTCACTGTCTAATTCCTCCCATGCGTTTCACTTGACCTGGGGGTAGTCCACACACTCGAGGCCTTGCGCGCAAGTGGCGCACCGTGTGTGGGGCAATTTAAGGCCCGCCTAACGCGCCAGCAGGGCGTGCGCACCCTCGGTGATGGCGTCCTCGTCGACCAGCACGTGCTGGGCAGCCGGGCCGAGCGGGATCGGCGAGTCGGCCGAGGCGATCAGCCGCGCCGAGCCGATGAAACCGCCGTCCACCAGGGCCGCGAGCACGCCCTCCCCGACGCCGCCGGTGCGCCGCGTCTCGTCCACGATCAGCACCCGGCCGGTGGCCGACGCCTCGCGGCGCAGGTCGGCCACCGGCAGCGGGGACAGCCAGCGCAGATCGACCACGCGGGAGCCGTACCCCTGTTCGGCCAGCCGCGCCGCCACCCGCAGCGACATCCGCAGCCCGTTGCCGTACGTGATGATCGTCAGGTTGTCCGCCGCACCCACCGGGTAGGTCCGCGCCCGCCCGATCGGCACGTGCTCATTGCCCCACTCGCCGGGCGGCGCATACCCGGCCAGCCACTCGTTGTCGCCCTCCTCGTAGAGGTCGCGGGTGTGGTAGAGCGCGATCGGCTCGAGGAACACGCACACGCTGCCGTCCACCGCCGCCGACGCCACGCACGAGCGCAGCATCGTCGCCGCGTCCGAGGGCCGGGCCGGCACCGCCAGCACCAGCCCGGGCACGTCGCGCAGCACGGCCACCGAGTTGTCGTTGTGGAAGTGCCCGCCGAAGCTCTGCTGGTAGGCCAGCCCGGCGACCCGCACCACCAGCGGGTTGCGGTACGCACCCTGGGAGAAGAACTGCAGGGTGGCCGCCTCGCCGCGGAGCTGGTCCTCGGCGTTGTGCAGGTACGCCAGATACTGGATCTCGGGGATCGGCAGCTTCGCGTCGAGCCCGGCGCCCAGACCGAGCCCCAGGATGCTGGTCTCGTCGAGCAGGGTGTCGAAGACCCGGTCGCCCCCGAACCGGTCGCGCAGGTTCTTCGTGACGCCGTAGACGCCGCCCTTGCGCGCCACGTCCTCGCCGAAGAGCAGCGCCTCCGGCTCGGCCAGCAGGACGTCGGTGAGCGCGGCGTTGATCGTCTGGGCGAGGGTGAGCGGCCCGGCCTGCTCGGGCAGCTTGCCGCCGAAGGCGCCGGACCGCGCCTGCGCCCCGATGCCGGCGGCCCGGTCAGCCGCGTCGGCGATGTGCCGGGCGGCGCGCAACGGCCGGCGCGGAGCCAGCGGCGCCACCACCTCGGCGGCCGACGCCAGCTTCGGCTCGCCGATCACCTCCTCGGCGACCTTGCGCACCCGCCAGCCGATCTCGTCGTAGCGGGCGATCACCTCGTCGGGCTTCAGCACCCCGGCCTCGATCAGCAGCCGGGCGGTCGCCACGAGCGGATCACGCCCGAGGTCGGCGGCGATCTCGTCGGACGTGCGGTAGGCGACCTCGGCGTCCGCCCCGGCGTGGCCCATCAGCCGGACCATGTCCAGGTGCAGCACGGCCGGGCGGCGGTGCTCGCGGACCCAGGCGGCCACCTCGGTCGCGGCGTCGTAGGTGGCGGCCAGGTCGCAGCCGTCCGCGGCGACGTAGTGCAGGCCGGGCCGGGCGCGCAGCGTGGTGCCGACCCACTGGGCCGGCGACGGCACGCTGATGCCCAGGCCGTTGTCCTCGCAGACCAGCAGCAGCGGCACCGGCTCGCCGGCGTGGTCGAACCAGCCGGCGGTGTTGAGGGCCGCCGTGGCGCTGGCGTGGTTGACCGAGGCGTCGCCGAAGGACGCCACGGCGATGCGGTCGCCGTGCAGGTAGCGGGCCAGCCCCACGGCCCGCGGCAGGTGCGA
>NZ_JBFAZH010000843.1:0-3457 GCF_040681735.1 Actinoplanes sp. NPDC051633
GCACCCGCGTACCTCCGGCCCACCCGACGATCAACGCCGGAATCGGACCAGAACCACACAGGCAACGGACACCCGACGTGGGGAATTTGATCTAGTAGCGGTGGGGAGTTTCGGCTAGCGCCAACACGTTGGGTTGATCGGTTCGCCGTTTGCGGATGGCGGGACTGCGGGGATCGTTGTCGGCGGCTGTCAGGCGTAGATGGTCGCCGGTGTTGGACAGTTGGGCCTCGCAGAGTCCTCCACCGTGACGGACGGCGTTGCTGATCAACTCGGTGAACACCAAATCCATGTCCTCGTACAGGTCGCGCCTGGTCTGACGGGTCAGGATCTCCGGGAGTGTGCGTCGCGCCCAGTTCCGGCCTTCGGTGCTGACGCCGGCATCGCGAGGGTGCTGCGGCCGCCAGGTGGCACTGCGCTGATTCGCTGGAACGGGGGACACCGATTCGGCGGTGACAGTCGTGATGCGGGAAGCTTCCAACGCTTCGGCGGCTGAGCGTGCGAGTTGCTCGGCGGCTCGTACGTCGTGCTCGGTGAACGGGTCGTGAGCATCGAGTTCACGCAGCAGGGTCATGGCACCGAGCACGGCGCCGGTGGAGGTGCGCAGCGGCACGACGATGGAGCTGGCGACGCCCAGGCGTTCGAACTGAGGCCGCTGCCTGGGATCGGTCACCGCGGCCTGCAGCAGCCCTGGCGGGACGTGGGGTAGATAGCGGGTGATTCCGGTGGCGGTGACCCGTCCGGCACCGTAGGCGTCCCCAGTACGGACCGGCACCTCCGCCGCCCAGAGCCGGATCACCGGCTCACGTTCGGCGTCGCGATGCCGCAGCGTGATCATCTCCAACAGCTCACCGTCGACCGGTTGGGCCAAGCCTAGGTCTGCCAGCGGATGAGCGTCACCGGCGCGCAGCGCGTTCACGACGGGGCCGCGCACGTGTACCGCGCACCAGTCTGCCACGGTGGGCACCAGCGCGTCGCCCAGAGCGTCAGCCGTGGTGAACCAGTCGGACGCCGGCCGGAGCAGTCCGGCACGGCTCCAGTCACTGGCGCGAGCCGGTGGTGCCGCTTCTGGTCGTCCGTCGTGGGGATGCATGCCTGCCTTCTCGGCCGCGCGGCCGAGGCTTGCAGGCAAACACCGGTCGCAGTTTCGCGGTTCATGCTGACACGCTTGCCCGGGCCCCGGTCAAGGAGTATCGGCATTGTTGACCTGAACAGCGGTCCTGGACGTGCTGGTGCAGGGCGAACGCAGCGTCGAGCACCTCGCCACCGCTCGCCCGGGACCCCTTGCCAAGCAGCTGGCCGGTGGTTCCAGACGTGCTCGCTGCGCCGCCGCATAAGCCCGGCCCCCGGGCGGGCAGGGCCTCAGGTCCTACGACCCGGATCACGCCTCCGGCGGCCGGGGCTTCGCCCCTGGATCCTGGCCTCTTAGGTATGGCCCGGCCTAGCACTGCACCCATTACGCATTGGAGGCAACCAGACGGCGCCCGGATGGCGAAGGCCGTACGTCCGGTAGGCGCTCCACCGTCACCAGCTGGGCGCGGCCTGCGGGCCGAGCCTGCGACGGATGCCTCACCAGCCGACATCGGCGCGACACAAGCCACCGGCGCTTGTCTGGTTCGAGCTATCGACCGGTCGCAAACGCTTGACGGACGTTTGGTCCATAACTGCGACGGGCATTCAGCCGCCGACGACGAAGTGGGAGCAAGTTCTCGTTTCGTAACGTTATTCGCATTAGCCACTGGAGGAGACAATGACCGCCCCCGCATCCGGGTACACGACCGCGACCGGCACGACGACCGGCGCGGGCCACACGGTTCACGCGCGCAGTCGACGTGGTGAAGAAACGAAGCCGTCCTTCAAGACGACCGAGCTCATCGTCTACGTGGCCGCTGTGATCGGCGTGCTGATCGCTTCCGCGGTGACCGGCGACGCCGGCACCGACAACGGCGGTGATGTCTTTGCCGCCGACAAGGCCTGGTGGTTCATCACTCTGTTGACCATCGGGTACATGGTGAGCCGGGGCCTTGCCAAGGCCGGCAGCTCCACCCGCGACCACGACCCGCGCACCGACTGATCCAGGGCCATTTTGCGATGGCCGCCGCCGAGCCGTTCCGGCACTGCCAGCGGCTCGGCGGCGCGTCGCGCAGCCCAGGCGTCCGAGCCAGCACCATCTTGCCCGACGGAAGGCCCAGCAGTGATTAACCGGCTGCCCTGGATGGTCGAGACTGGCTTCGTGCTCCTCATGTGGAATTCACCAAGCGAAGCGACGCTCGAGCGTGAAGCCCGACCTTGCTGCCGGGAGCGATGACGCCAGCGAGGCCACTACTGGTGGTACAGCTCCTCCTGGTAGGGGTTGAGAGCGATCGCCATGTCGAGGATTGCGGCGGCGCCATCCGGGTTGTCGGGAGAAGGTCTTGGGCTACGAGTTAGGTGCGCTTCGTCGTAGTCACAGTCGGCCGCCAGCGGTGCGGTGTACGGCTTCGCGCAGGGTGGCAGTTCGGTCGGTTCCGGTGGCGGCTTGCTCAAGTAGCTCGGTCATTTGCCTGCACGGACATTCCAAAATCGGCATGCGGGCGGCGCCGTGGCGACGGCGGTGCTTGTCGGGCGCCGAGCCGCAAAGGCTCGAGCGGCCAGGAAGCGGGCCGCAGCCAGGCCGTGGTCAGCGCTGGCCGGCGCGGCCGCGACGGCGTTTCTGGGCCGTTGCCGGACTGACAAGGCGGGCACGACCAGGGTGTGAGCCGCAGACGGGATGTGGTTCCGGCGCTGACCAGAGCGCAGCAAGCGCGGCCCGGTGCCCTGCCGACCTGCCCGGGCTGGTCAGGACGGCTTTCGGGTCAGTTACGCTGCGGCCATGGCGGTGAGGGTGCCGGAACGGTGTCACTGAGAGACTCACGGGCCCTGCTTGCCCTCGGGAACCCGGGGCGGCTGCAGGCGCTTGCCGAGACAGGGCTGACGGCCGCGGCTGATGCGACGTTTGACCGGTTTGCTGACATGGTCTGCACGGCTCTGGACGTGCCGGTCGCACTGGTGTCGCTGATCGAACCGGGCCGGCAGTTCTTCCCTGGGGCCGTGGGGTTGGAACAGCCTTGGGCCGACAAGCGCGAGACTCCGTTGAGCCACTCCTTCTGCCAGCAGGGGGTGGCGTCCGCCGAATCCGTGATCATCATCGACGCGCGAGACGACCCGCGAGTCTGTGACAGTCCTGCCATCGGCGACCTCGGTGTGATCGGCTACGCCGGTATGCCGTTGCTCGACGCGGACGGCAATGTGCTCGGATCGTTGTGCGCCATCGACCGCCGCCCGCGTGACTGGACGGTCAAAGAACTCAAGCTGCTCGGAGATCTCGCCGCCGCGTGCTCGGACAGCCTGCAGCTGCGCATCGCGACTCGGCACGCCGAGGCCGGGCGAGCCTCGGCGCAGGACCTGACCCGTCAACTGCGTGATGCCTATAGATCGGAAG
>NZ_JBFAZH010000844.1:0-3454 GCF_040681735.1 Actinoplanes sp. NPDC051633
CGTCCTTGGCACATCGGAAACCGATGTTGCCCGTCGAGGTGTCGGGGGTGTTCGCCATCCTGGCGGAGACCCGGTAGCGGTAGCAGTACGACGCATGGCACAGATACGACCCGCCGCGCAGCGCTCGGCGCTCCCCCGAGGACGGCCCCTCCGGATTGTGTCGGGTCCCATTCAGGTGCCACGTGGGGCTGAACCAGTCAGCTGTCCACTCCCACACATTTCCGGTCATGTTGTAGAGGCCGAAACCATTGGGCGCGAACGCATTCACCGGCGCGGCGCCCAGGTAGCCGTCGGCCAGCGTGTTCCGGCCGGGGAACTCGCCCTGCCACACGTTCATCAAATGCCTTCCTCCGGGCCGCAGCATGTTGCCCCAGGGAAAGCGCATGCCGTCGAGGCCGCCGCGGGCGGCGTACTCCCATTCCGCCTCCGTCGGCAGGCGCAGGCCCGACCATCGGCAGTAGGCCACGGCGTCATCCCAGGAGACATGGACCACCGGATGATCTGCCCTGACGTCGAGCGTCGAACGCTGGCCCTCGGGGTGCCGCCAGGAGGCGCCGGGCACTTCCCGCCACCATTGCGCCCCGACCACCGCCCGGGTCGGCGGGAAGTTGTCCGGAAGAAGGCCCGCGAAGACGAAGGACACCCCGAAGCGCTCGGCCGAGGTCACATGACCGGTCGCCGCGACGAACTCGGCGAACTGGTGATTGGACACAGCGTGGGCCGCGATGCGGAATGGGTCGACCCGGATCGACCGGACCGGACCTTCACCGTCCCCCTCGTAGGCGTAGGCGTCGTCGCTGCCCATCCGGAACCAGCCACCGTCGAGCGCCACCAGTTCCGCGGCCGCTGGCCGGACCGATGCCGGACCCGGTAGCGAAAGATTGAACGGCGCTCGCACCGTGGCAAGCTGGACGGGAGCGCAGCAAGCTCCATGTTCCTGCTCACTCATCGCCGCGCCCCTTCGTCTGGCCCGATGATCCACGGTGATGGATTCACCCGGTCGCCGGCATCGTCCGCAACGGGTGAACCGTTGATGTGGCAGGCGCGCGGCGGTCCCGGCCGGCGTCGGCACCCCGCCAGCGTCTTGGCATGATCGGTGTCGGGCCCTTGGCGAGCGCAGAGGTTCTATGTCGCTCGGTTACCCGGTCGTGCGTCGTCGGGTGTTTGCACGTGGTGGCCGACCTCGGGCTGCGTCTCGCCCCGGAACGCGGTGATGGCCTCGGACAGGCTGGGGAAGATCCGGCTGTCGGGAAAGCGGTGTTTTAATCCGTAGACATTCAGGACGTGCAGCAGGGAGGTGTCCGCGCGGGCCAGGACGAGGGTGACTGCCTTGGCGTCCAAGTAGTCGCAGAGCCCGGCCAGACTGATGCCCGCCGAGTAGTCGATGTCGTCGATGGACGCCGCGTCGAGGATCACCCACCGGACCGGGTCCGGGGCGTTGTCAACGAGCGCCTCGAGATCGTCGACGAAGCGGTTGGCGTTGGCGTAGAACAACTCAGCGTCGTATCGGAAGACAATCAGACCGGGCTCGCTCTGGTGGCCCGGTGCGGCGGGCTGGAACGACGGTGCTCCGTGCGTAGTGGTGATCACGAAGTCTTTCGGGTTGTACTGCCTTCGGATGATCTCCAGGATCGACGCGATGACGGCCAGCACGACGCCCTGTATCACGCCCCATGCGAAGACCGCGATGCCGGTGGCGGCCGCGATGGCGAACTCGCTGCGCCGTCGCGCATAGATGCGCCGCAGGCCGGTCACGTCGATCAGGTCCAAGCCGACGAGAAAGACGATCCCGGCGAGGACGGCCTTGGGCATGTCGGCGAGCGCCGCAGTGAAGAACAGCGTGACCAGGAGGACCACGGTCGCCAGGGTGAGGTTGGCGACCTGGGTGCGGCCCTTCTGCGCGTCCAGGATCTGCGTCTTGGTCGGGCTGCCGTTGACGACGAACGTCCCGCTCAGACCAGCGGCGATGTTGGCGGCAGAGAGCCCTACCAGATCACGGTTGATGTCAACCCGATCGCCGTGCTTCATCGCGAAGCTGCGGGCTGTCGCGGCGCTCTGGGAGATGATGAGAATGAAGCAGGAGAAGGCGACCCCGGCAACGTTCAGCGCGTCTCCCGCCGTGATGCCCTGGGGCAGCCCGAGGGGCGGGAACCCGCCGGTGACGCTGCCGACCACGGCGACCCCGTGCCGGGCGGCGTCCGTGACCGCCGAGATGATGATGAGCCCGATGACGGCGACGATCGCCCCGGGAATCTTGGGCGCGAACCGCTTGAAGGCCAGGATGATGATGATCGTGGCGGCGGCGAATCCGGCCGTGGTCCAGGAGATCCGGGGTATCTCAGTCAACCAGGCCCACTGCTGCTCGAACCAGTTTCCCGTTCCCTTAGCAACGCCGAGCATCTCGGGGATCTGACCGGACAGCACCGAGACGCCGACGCCAGACAGGAATCCGATCAGCACTGAGGCCGAGAGGAAGTCGCCGAGGAAGCCGAGCCGCAGCAATCTCGCCAGCATCAGCAGTACGCCGCACACCATCGCGGTCAAAGCGCACATCGCGACCCAGTTCGGCGACTGTGGCGTGAGCCCGGGGATCGTCACCAGCAGGCCGGCGGCCAGGATGGCCGCCGTCGCGGAGTCTGCGCCGACCACAAGCAGTTTGGAGGCGCCGAGAAGAGCGAACACGGCTGCCGGGAAGATGACGGTGTACAGCCCGGTGACGATGGGCGTCTGGGAGATCGTGGTGTAG
The DNA here is from genome assembly GCF_040681735.1 of Actinoplanes sp. NPDC051633. NCBI lineage: Bacteria > Bacillati > Actinomycetota > Actinomycetes > Micromonosporales > Micromonosporaceae > Actinoplanes > Actinoplanes sp. NPDC051633. The sequence goes on from NZ_JBFAZH010000844.1 coordinate 2,747, forward strand.
CCCATCACCTCCGGGATCGCGACCGCGGCCAGGGTCACCCCGGCGACGATGTCGGGCACCAGCCAGCCCTGCCGGTAGCCGCGTAATGCCACCGGGGTCAGCCGGATCAGCACGCGCCTCATGGTCGACCACTCCGGCTCCGCCGCGCGCCTCCCCGGATCGACCTTCCCGGTCTGCTCATTTCGTCGATCCCTGATAGGGCCGCGCGGGTAGGACCGGTGGCGACCGACCGGCGCTCAGGTACCCCTTGTCGGCAAGGAGCTACACCAGCCCGGTGATCGTTGAGCACCATGTCAGGTCACCGCCTTCAGCCGGTCGTCGGCGTCCAGACTGGTGGTCGAACGTGGGGACGGTCGTCATCCGGCCGGGATGAGGCATCCGCGGAACCACACCACGCTCCAGGGGGCAGACGACACCCTTGGCGGGCCGTCGCCAGAGGGACGGTCCCGTTTCACTCGCTGGGGGTGGTGGGAATCGGGCAGCGCTGCGGCATCGTGACCTCTGCAGCCGGGCGATCCGGAGGGCTGAATTTGCTGATGCGGCGCCGGCCGCGCCGGACGAAGCCAAGGTGGGCGCCTGAACAAGCGGTCACGAGAGGAAACGCCATGACGGGTCTACACCGCGGAATCGCCCGCACCGGAGGCGCCGCCGCCCTCTCCAACCGCGTCTTGTGCCGGCAGGCCGTGGCCCAGCAGCTCACGCAGCGGA
>NZ_JBFAZH010000845.1:0-3448 GCF_040681735.1 Actinoplanes sp. NPDC051633
CTGGCGGCGCAGGCCGCCGACGAACTTGGCCTTGGCGGGGCCCATCCGGACGACGTATCGGGTGAAGGCGAGCATGGTCGCGTAGGGCGGAACCGGGTTGTTCAAGGTGATCTCCCCCGCAGCTCAGAGGCGGTTTTAGTACACACATACTAATCGACGGGTACGACATTCCCCAACCCGCGGTGACCCGCTGCGCACTGATCGTCGAGGATGGCCCGATGGCATTGCCACAACCAGCGGTTCGTGGCGGCCTGCGCGTCCGCCGGGATCCCGCTGGACAGCGGGTTCGGCCCGGGCGCGCACGAGTGGGGCTACTGGGACACCGAGATCCGCACGGTGCTCGACCGGCTGCTGGACGAGATCCGATGATGGCGGCATGGAGATCACCACCTGGTATCTGGAGCAGACCAGCCCGGAGCAGATCCGTCCCGCCGCGCCACCGGCGGAGCCGGTCGAGATCCGGCGCGCCGAGCTGCCGAGTCCGGAGCTCAACCGCTACCTCTTCACGGCGGTGGGCGGCGACTGGTTCTGGACCGAACGCCTGAGCTGGACCTGGCAGCAATGGCTCGACTGGCTCGACCGCCCCGGCGTCGAGACCTGGCTGGCCACCGTGCGCGGCACCCCGGCCGGATACGCCGAGCTGAACGGCCACACCCCCGGGGAGGTGGAGATCGCCTACTTCGGCCTGTTGCCGCAGTTCGTGGGCCGGCGCATCGGCGGGCACCTGCTGACGGCCGCGCTCCGGAACGCCTGGAAGCTCGGCGATCGGTGGCCGGCGCTGCCCGAGGTCCGGCGCGTCTGGCTGCACACCGGCACGCTGGACGGCCCGGCGGCCTTGGCGAACTACCAGGCCCGGGGGCTCAAGCTCTACCGGACGGAGCTGGAGCAGGTCACCCTCCCGGCGGAGCCGCCCGGTCCCTGGCCCGGGGCTCAGCGCCCCCGGGCCGCGGGATGACGGTCTAAGCCCTGCGCCACCGTTCGCGGCTGCCCGGGGTACGCCGGACGAGCCGGGCCGCGGCCAGATGGTGCAGGTGGGCGAGCGTCTCGGCGAGCGCCATCCGCCGCATCATCCCGTGCAGGCCGTCCCACCCGCGCGACCACGTGAGACCGGCCGCGATGTCCCACGCGGCGAGCTCCCCGGCGCCGATCACCCGCAGCGTCTCGCGGCCGCGGTCGTCGTGGTGGCGCACCAGCTCCGCGGCGCGGTCGTCGATCCCACGGAACCGATACTCGTGCGCCGGCAGCGCCTCGTCGTCGGCGAACTTCGCGGACAGGTCCAGCGATGCCAGGTACGCACCCAGCGGGTCGTCCTCCTCACCCGTGCGCACGCCCACGTTCGGGCTGATCCGGGGCAGCAGGTGATCGCCGGTGAGCAGCACGCCGGCGGCCGCATCGTGCAGGCAGAGATGGCCCGGCGTGTGTCCCGGCGTCCAGACCGCGCGGACCTCGTGCCCGGACAGGGGGAGCAGATCGCCGTCCTCGATCGGCCGGTCCGGCTCGGGCATGCCGAGGAGGTCGCGCATCCGCCCGGGGTCCACGGTCAGCGCGGCCGCGTCCTGCTCGGGGCACCCGTGCCGGAGGAGCCATGCGCGGTCGGAGCCGGCCGGGCGGACGCGCCACGCCCGGGCGGGCAGGCTGAGCGCCTCGATCGGGTGCATGCCGATCCATGCGCCGCTCCGCTCGCGCACCCAGGCGCTGAGCCCGTGGTGGTCCGGGTGCATGTGGGTCACCACGACACCGGCGACGTCGCCCAGCGTCGTACCGGCGGCCTCCAGACCGTTCGTCAACGCGGCGCGGCCCTCCGGGCCGTCCCAGCCGGGGTCGACCAGCAGGACGCCGTCGTCATCCAGGAAGGCGTAGCTCAGCGTGTACCGCAACGGGCTGCGCGGGATCGGCACCGGGATCGACCACAGGTCCGGGCGCACCTGCTCGACCGGCGGCAGGACACGCTGCTGCCAGGCTCGGTGCTGCGCGGTGCCGGTTACTCGCATGCGCTCCCTCGGCTCAGCGGCCCTCGCCGGGTGCGTCTCATTCGTCCCTGGACTGCTCGGCCAGGAAGCGCTCCAGCTCGGCGCCCAGCTCGTCGGCGGTCGGCAGGTCGCTCGCGTCGCCGGCCAGCAGGTTCGCCTCCCGGCCGCGCAGGAACGCGTCGTACTGCTGCTCCAGCGAACTGACCAGGCGGCTCGCCTGCTCGTCGTCGGCGACCTGCTTGTCCACCTCGGCCCGCACCGCGACCGCGGCCTCGCGCAGCGCGCCCGTCGGCAGCGCCAGGCCGGTGCTCGCGGACACCGAGTCGAGCAGCAGCTCGGCGGCCGCCGGATAGGTGGTCTGCGCCAGGTAGTGCGGCACGTGCGCGGCGAAGCCGATCGCGTCGCGCCCACTCTCGCCGAGCCGGAACTCCAGCAGCCCGCCCACGCTGGCCGGCACCTGCACCCGCTGCAGCCACGACTCGTGCTCGCCGAGCAGCTTCTTGTCGGTGGCGTGCGCGGTCACGCTGACCGGGCGGGTGTGCGGCACGGCCATCGGGATGGCGTTCAGCCCGATGGTCATCGTGACGCCGAGCCGGTCGATCAGCTCGGTGACCGCGGCGATGAAGCGCTCCCACTGAATGTCCGGCTCGGGGCCGGTGAGCATGAGGAACTCGGTGCCGATCTCGTCGCGCAGCAGGTGCAGCGCGAGCTCGGGCTGCTCGTAGCTGGCCCAGTGGTCCTCGATGAAGATCATCGGTGGGCGGCGGGAACGGTAGTCGAGCAGCTGGTCGACGTCGAAGGTGGCGATCTTGCGGCCCTCGAGGTGCTCGACCAGGTGCTCACGGGACAGCTGGATGGCGCTGCCGGCGTCGACGAACCCGGTCAGCGCCTGAATGAGCACCGGACCGTCCAGGTCCGGAACCTCGCCGGTCAGCTCGTAGAGGCCGCTCGGTTCGAGCACGGCAGATACCTTCTTTCGAGAAGAGCCCAGGCACACCCCGAACACCAGGGGCCAACACCGCCCACCGCCGGAACATTCCGGCCGGATGTCGATCTTCTCGCATCGCCCATCAGACCTTGAAACCACCCACCAGGGTCTGCAGCTCGCCGGCGAGCCGGGAGAGTTCTTCCGAGGTACGGCTGGACTCGGCCACGCCGGAGTTGGTGTTCTGCGCCGCCTCCGCCACGCCGGTGATCGTCTCGGCGATGTTGGTCGACCCGGTCGCCGCCTCGCCGACGCTGCGGCCGATCTCGCTGGTGGTGGCCGTCTGCTCCTCGACCGCCGACGCGATCGTGTCCGAGTACGCGTTGATCTTCTCGATCACGTCCGCGATCTGCCCGATCGCGTCGACCGCCGCCGACGTGTCGGTCTGGATCGCCTGGATCCGGCTGGAGATCTCCTCGGTCGCCTTCGCGGTCTCCTGCGCCAGGTCCTTCACCTCGCTGGCCACCACCGCGAAGCCCTTGCCGGCCTCGCC
>NZ_JBFAZH010000846.1:0-3445 GCF_040681735.1 Actinoplanes sp. NPDC051633
GGCTGGGGCCCGGTGATCCGCGGTGGCTCACACCGGAGGCTCGGGAAGCGCTCGCGGCGGCGGACGACGTTGTCGGGTATGGGCCCTATGTGGACCGGGTGCCCGTGGTTGCGGGGCAGCGCCGGCACTCGTCCGACAATCGGGTGGAGGCCGAGCGGGCCGCGTTCGCCCTGGATCTGGCGAGGCGCGGCCGGCGGGTGGCGGTCGTGTCGTCCGGTGATCCCGGAGTCTTCGCGATGGCGGCCGCGGTGTTGGAGGCGGCCGAGGATCCGCAGTGGAAGGACGTGCCGGTCCGAATCGTGTCCGGGCTGACCGCGGCGCAGGCGGTGGCCGGCCGGGCCGGGGCGCCGCTCGGGCACGACTTCTGCGTGCTGTCGCTGTCCGACCGGCTCAAGCCGTGGCAGGTCATCGCCGCCCGGCTGACCGCTGCCGCGAGCGCCGACCTGGTGATCGCGATCTACAACCCGGCGTCGCGCAGCCGCACCGCGCAGCTGGCCGAGGCGCGGAGGCTGCTGCTCGAGCAGCGCGCACCGGAGACGCCGGTGGTCGTCGGCCGCGACGTCGGCGGCCCGGCCGAGGAGGTGCGGGTGACGACCCTCGCGGAGCTCGACCCGGCCACCGTCGACATGCGGTGCCTGCTGATCGTCGGGTCCAGCCGCACCCGAGCGGTGGCGCGGGCCGACGGGTCCACGTTCGTCTACACGCCCCGCACCTATCCGGACGAAAACTGACCGCAATGGCGCCTAGCGTCGGTGACATGGAGCCATTCCGTATCGACATCCCCCAGTCCGAGATCGACGACCTGCGTGACCGCCTCTCCCGCATCCGCTGGACGCCGCAGCTGCCCGGTGAGCAGAGCCGTCGGGGTGTTCCGGTGGATCGCCTGCGGGAGCTGGCCGGTTATTGGCGTGACGAGTTCGACTGGCGCGCCCAGGAGCGGCGGCTCAACGAGTTCCCGCAGTTCACCACGGAGATCGACGGGCAGGAGCTGCATTTCCTGCACGTCCGGTCGAAGCGGCCCGACGCCGTTCCGGTGATCCTCACGCACGGCTGGCCGAACTCGTTCGTCGAGTTCCGCGACTTGATCGGGCCGCTGACCGAGCGCGGCTTCGACGTGGTGGTGCCGTCGGTGCCGGGCTTCGGGTTCTCCGCGCCGCCGCGCGAGACAGGCTTCACGACCGAGCGGGTCGCGCGGATGTGGGCCGAGTTGATGCGCCGGCTCGGGTACGACCGGTACGGCACGCAGGGCGGGGACCTGGGCGCATACGTGGCGCCCGAGGTGGCCAAGGCAGCTCCGGACAACGTGGCCGGGGTATATGTGATCGCCGGGCTGGGCTTCCCGACCGAGGCGGACCTCCCGGAGATGACCGAGGAGGAGCGGGCGGCGTTCGCGGAGATGCAAAAGGCGGACTGGATGTCCGGTGTGGACCATCACGCCTTGCTTCGGGCGGCTCCGCAGACCTTCGCCTACGGGTGGCACGACTCGCCGGTGGCCGCGCTCGCGTGGATGGTGCAGAAGTTCACCGAGTTCTCGGTCTCGTCCGAGCCTCTCGACGAGGTGATCGACCGCGACGCGCTGCTGACGAACCTGAGCGTCTACTGGTTCACGCGGACGTTCGGGTCGTCGTCGTGGCCCATGTACGACTCGGCCGGGTTCGCGTGGCCGGCGGGGCAGACGGCGGCGCCGACCGGCGTCTTCACCGGCCCACCGGGCATCCGCCGCTTCGCGGAGCGGACGAACGACATCATCCACTGGCCGGAGCACAACCCGTCCGGCCACCACTTCGTCGCGATGGACGCCCCGGACGCCATGGCCGCCGACATGGCCGAGTTCTTCGCCAAGGTGCGCGAGAGGGAGGGACGAAGCGCAGGGTGAAAGCGCAGGGTGAGAGCAGGGCGAACGCGCGCGGCGACGCCGGGTGAGACGTCGGGGGAGGGGGACGCGGGGTGAGTGCGCTTGGGCGCTGGGCCGGGCGGATCATTCGCTCGGTCGGTGTGCGGCGCGCACGCGCGGCTCCGGCCGATGTTCTGGCGGCGGCGGTCGCGGTGATGCGGGCGAAGAAGTACTGCCTGCTGGTCACCACCACGCCGGCCGGGACCAACGCGCGGGTCGTGCAGCCCTTCCGGCCGCGCCGGGGTTCCCTGGCCGTGCACATCGGCACCTCACCGCGGTCACGCAAGGTTGCCGAGATCCGCGAGACCGGCAACGCGCTGCTGGTCTACGAGCGGGACCGGGACGCAGCGTGCGTCGTCGCGCATTGCACCGCCGAGATCCTCGACGACGAGCGGGGCCGCGAGCGCTGGTTCATGCCGACGTGGCGCGCCTTCTGGCCCGACGGCCCGGAGACCGTGGGGACACCGGACCAGCCCGGGTTCGTGGTGGTGCGGCTCACGCCCTACGCGCTGGAGGTCTGGGACGGACGACGCGGCATCACGCCGCGGCCGTTCGGCTTGGCGAGCGCCCGCCTGGAACGCGACGGCGACCACTGGCGACATCTCGCCGATAGCTGAGGGCAGAGCCGGTGCAGTCAGATCGGCAAGGCGGAGGCCCGAGCTCAAGGTCAGCCCACCGAGATGCGCACCGGCTCCGGCCCGGTGACGGTCACCCGTCCGCCGTCGACCCGGCCGCGGTCGGCCGTCAGCCGATCGGTGTCGAACACCGCGACGCTCGACGGCTGCGTCGGCCGCAGGACCACCGCCGACTCCTCCAGGGCCACGAGCTCACAGGTGGTGCTGGTCAGGACCGCGTCGCCGACGGGGAGGTTCGCGGGCAGGATGATCCCGGCGCGGGCGTCCAGGCGGAGCCTGAGGTCGCCGAGCAGGAACGCGGCCGGGCTCGGAGACACGTTGAGCACGTGGATCAGCCCGCGTCCGTGCGGATCGCCGGTGACCACGGCGATGACTCCCGGAACGTCCGGGACGGGTCGCAGACCCGGCGTCGCGCCCAGCCATTGCACCTGGTCGCGCCAGAAGCCGAGGTGGCACGGGTAGTCGGCGGCCAGCACGACGGCCCGCCCGGCGCCCGCGGTCAGCCGGTGGCCGCACGGCTCGCCCGAGCCCACTTCGACCAGCAACGGCTCCCCGGCACAGGACAGCGACTGCGCATAGCCGACCCGCACCTCCGGAAGGCCGGGGCCGGCGACCGAGGTGAAGTAGTCGTGCGACGCGGGAAACAGCGACCCGCTCCGCACGCCCAGCGCGTCGGCCAGGATGGTGCACGGCCTCCCGTCCAGGTCGCTGTCCGGCAGCACACCGCTGAGCAGCAGGCTCCCGCCGCCGAGGACGTGGTCGGCCAGCCGCCGCTGCACGTCCGCAGGCAGGTACCGCGGACTGCCGAGCGCGACCACCCGGGGCAGCGCGGCGTCGGTCTGCAGGTCGACCGCCGGGTACGTGTACCCGGCGAGCAGCAGCGCCCGCGCCATGATGTCCCGCGGGCCCATGCCCC
>NZ_JBFAZH010000847.1:0-3438 GCF_040681735.1 Actinoplanes sp. NPDC051633
TTTAAGCCGACTGATGAAGGGTATTTAAAACTTTATAAAACATGGTTTTGTAAGTCTAAATTACCGAACGAGCCTGAGCAAGTCGCAGGTACGGCTCAGCAGAAGAATGTCGATGGTGCTGCGACACCGCCCCGAATCCGTGGGCATCACCCTCGACCCGCAGGGCTGGGTGCCGATCTCCACATTGCTCGAGGCGCTGGGTGTCACCCGCGCCGAGCTGGACGCCGTGGTGGCCGGCAACGACAAGGCCCGTTTCGCCGTCGAGGGCGACCGCATCCGGGCCAGCCAGGGCCACTCCCGCCGGGTCGAGATCGATCTCGGCCTGACGCCGGTCGAGCCGCCGGAGACGCTCTATCACGGCACGCCCCGGGCGAACGTCGAGTCGATCATGCGGGAGGGGCTGAGGCCGCGCTCGCGTCAGCACGTACACCTCTCCCCCGACCTCGAAACCGCGACCCGCGTCGGCACCCGCCGCTCATCGGACGTCGCCATTCTCTCCGTTCGCACCGCCGAGATGGCCGAGGCCGGCCACCTCTTCTACCGCAGCGCGAACGGCGTCTGGCTCACCGACGAGGTCCCGCCCAACTACATTTCGTAGCGGGATTGTTACCTGAAAGTGACAAACTGTCGACATGCGACACTTCAGTCGAGCGACAGCCGGTGCTGCCGCCGTGGAAATCCTCGTGAGCGGCTCACCCGCGACGGCGGCGCCGGCCGTACCCACCGCCTCCGGCACGCTCCGCAAGGTGGCATTGGACACCGGTGAGTTCACCTCCGCGCGACTCACGGCGGTCAACCGCCGCGGGGAGATCGTCGGCGTCCTGCGGGACCCTGAGGCGAACGGCGGCGTGCGTGCCGCACTATGGCGCCGGTACGACACGATGATCGACCTGGGCGTGCCCGGCGAGCTGCCGACCGCGCTCAACAACCGCGGCGACGTCCTCATCGCCGATCTGATCTGGACCAACGGGAGCCTGCGGCCCGTGCGGCACCCGACGCTGTCGGCGCGGCCGACCGACCTCAACGACCACCTTCAGGTGACCGGCACGCTGGAGTCGGGCTCGCTCTACGAGTACCGGGCGTTCCGCTGGCAGGACGGGCAGTTCACCGATCTCGGAACGCCCTATCCGGACGCCTACACGCGGGGCCAGGCCATCAACAACCGGGGCACGGTGCTGGGCACCGTCCACGACGCCGTGGTTCAGCCCGTTGGTTTCGTCTGGCGCGACGGCGTGACGAGCGTGTTCGGCGCCGGCCTGCACCAGATCGCGCCGATCGACATCAACGACCGTGACCAGGTCCTCTCCTACGGCTCGGCGACCGAGGAAAGTCCCGTGCATCCGTACCTGTGGCAACGGGGCAAGCTGGTCGACCTGATGGCCGGCCGCGCCGCCGACGGCATCCCGCAGGACATCAACAACGCCGGCGATGTGGTCGGCTCGATCGACAGCCGCCCGGTGCTCTGGCGCGCCGGCCGGACGATCCATCTCCTCCCGCCGGCGTGGCGAGGATTGGCGACCCACACCAACGAACGCGGCGACATCGCCGGGGTCGCCGGGACCGGCACTGACAACCGGGTGTTCCTCTGGCGCAACGGGCACGTCCGTTTCTCGGAGCCGGAGACCGGCACCTTCAACCGTCCGTCCGTGGCGGGCGTGGACGAGCGCGGCCGCGTGGCGGGCGGTCTGGGCGACGAGCTCACGGGAGAGAACCACCCCGTCGTCTGGATCCCTTAGGCCGACCAGTCGAGGAGGAGTTCGAGGAACGCCTCGGGCTTCTCCATCGACGGCAAGTGCGCGACGTCGTCCCAGTCGACCTGCCGGGCGTCCGGCGCCTCCGCGCACACCCTCTCGGCCGCACGCCGGCTGACGTCGAGGTCGTGCCCGCCGATCAGCACCAGCGTCGGCTGCGTCAGCTCTGCCAGCCGGTCGAGCGCCGGCGGATCCAGCTCCACCTCGTCGACGTCGTCCCACGACGCGGTGACCTCGAAGGCGCTGCGCTGCATCCGCCGGACCGCGTCCCGCACGGCCGGGTCGACATCGGCGTCGGTGCGGCCCGGGCCCACGGCCCAGGTGGCCACGTTGAGGTCGGCGGCGGCGTCGAGGTCGTCACGCTCCAGCGCCGCTCTCTCGCCGTCGACGAAGCGCCGCAGGTCGGGCGTCATCTCGCCGAGCAGGCTGCCGCCGGGCGGGCAGAGCAGGAGGCTGCGTACGAGGCCCGGCCGCGTCAACGCCAGCTCGACCGCCACCCCACCACCGAACGACGCCCCGGCGACGTGGCACTCCGTGATGCCGAGGCGCTCGAGGGTGCCGATGACGTCGGCGACGTTGTCCAGCGGTCCGTCCGGCCGGCTCGTCGACTCGCCGAAGCCGCGCAGATCGAGCCGGACGGCGTCCCGGGCCGCGACCAGCGACTCCCACTGCGGATCCCACATCCGCCGGTCCGCGATCCCGGCGTGGATCAGCACGACGGGCAGCCGGCCCGCCGGCCCTTCCCGGTCGTAGGCGAGGCTCACTCGTGCAGCCAGACGCGCAGCGGGCCGACGTCGTCGAACCCGGCGTCCACGGCCGGCCCGAGTTCGTCGCCCTGTTCGTAGCCGACCAGTGCGACGCCGGGCACCGCGTTGATCGCCGCGGCCCAGGCGTCGGAACCGCCGAAGAGGTTGGAAACGCCGACCACGTCGCCGCTGCGGTTGAGGGCGGCACCGCCGACCAGTTCACCGCGCGGCTCATCGCCGCGGCGGAAGGCCAGGACGGACACGGCCGGGTCGTCGAGCAGCGCCGGGCGGAAGATGTCCGGGACGTCGTCGCCGCCGTGCCATGCGACCTGCCACTCGCGGAAGCCGCCGGCCGTCACCCGCTCGATGCGAAGGCCGGGCATCGGTGGCGCGGGGACGTCCGGCGGGCGGTGAATCCACTGTGCGTCGAAGAGCTTGGTGAAGCCGTGCGGGGCGAGGTCGAGCTCGGCGAAGCTGTCCTTGACCGAATAGCCGGACAACTCCCCGCCGGGCAGCACGTCACCCGGCACCGCACCCGGGCGCAGGGTGACCGCCTCGGGATAGAAGGGCGGCGTACGGTCCAGAGCCCGCCACGCCCGCTCGCCGAAACTCGACCGGACGCCGTGCGTCCGGCCGACGGCGGCGCACCACTCGGCATTGTTCGCGGCGGCGGCGATGAGAGGCTCGGTCACCGGGCCAGTCTGTCATCGATGGCCCGCCTGCCAACCGATTATCCGGCCCGGCGACCGACCGTCAGAAGATCCGTACGGCAGCCTCCGCGGGCGCGGTGAGCAGCGTCTCGATCTCGTCGTCGAGGCGGACCAGGGTGAGTGACGCCCCGGCCATGTCGAGCGACGTGCAGTACTCGTTGACGTAGCTGCGGCGGTGCGTGATGCCCTGCGCCGCCAGTTGGTGGTGGGCGTGGCGGTAGTGGATGTTCA
>NZ_JBFAZH010000848.1:0-3437 GCF_040681735.1 Actinoplanes sp. NPDC051633
GTTGTTCGGCCGGATGATCGACCGGTTCGGGTGCCCGGTCTACCGGCTGAGCGCGGGCGACAACCGGCTCGGCCGGTTCGTCGCCGCGACCGGCACCGGCCCGCGGATGTACGCCGCGATCCTGATCGCCGAGGAGGTTCTCGACGCGTTCCAGCGCGAGGCGATGGCCGACGAGCGGGTGCAGCCGCTGGTCCGCATGGTCTCCCGCATCCACGTCATCGAGGAGGCCCGGCACGTCCGGTACGCCCGGGAGGAGCTGGCCCGGCAGATCCGCGAGGCCGGCCGGTCCCGCCTCGCCTACGACCGGCTGATCATCGCGCGCACCGCCTACCTGACCGGCACCCGCATCGTGCACCACGACGTGTACAAGGCCGTCGGCATCGATCCCGTGCAGGGGCGCCGGGCCGCCCGCGCCAATCCGCATCATCTGGCGACGCTCAAGTGGGCGGGCGAGCGCGTCGTCGCGTACCTGGGGGAGCTGGGGCTGATCGGTGGCCCCGGCGTCGCACTCTGGCGGCGGTCAGGCCTTCTCTGACACCGCCGCCAGGAAGTCGAGCGCCAGCGAGGCGAACTCGTCCGGGCGTTCGATCTGTGGCATGTGCCCAGTGTCCGGGAAGAGGTGGAACCGGGCATCGGGCATCCGCCGGCGCGCTGCCTCCAGGTGCGCGGCCGGCAGGATGAGATCGCGCTCGCCCCACACCACCAGGGTGGGCCGCGGCAGCCTCGTCACCTCGTCGAGCAGCGCGGCACGCCATTTCGGGGCGACGCCACGCAGGCCGCCCAGCGACTTCGCGGTCGCCAGGAACGTCGCCGCGTACCCCGGGCGGGCCAGCACCCGCATCGCGAACTCCACGCGCTCGTCGGTGACCATCGCGCGGTCGCGGAAGATGCTGCGTTCCGCCCGGTAGGCGGCCTTGCGGTCCATCTTGGTGAGCAGGAACCGGCCGAGCCCCGGCACCGCGAGGATGCGCAGCGCGGCGGTCACCTCCTTGCCGAACCCGGCGGGCGCCACCAGGGTCAGCGTCCGCACGTGCGACGGGTCGCGGCAGAGCATCCGCATCGCCACCGCGCCGCCCAGCGAATTGCCCATCACGTGCAGCGGGCGCTCCTCGCCGAGCGCCCGGACGGTTCGCTCGACGCCGTCGGCGAGGCTGTCCAGCGAGACGGGCCCGGGCAGCGGATCGGACAGCCCGAAGCCGGGCAGGTCCGCGCTGATCACCCGGTGCCCGGCGGCGAGCCGGTCGTGCTGCGGCAGCCAGTCCTCGAGGCTGCGGGCGATGCCGTGCAGCAGGAGAATCGGTGGGTCCTGCGGATCGCCGCTGACGTGCGTGCGGATCCGCGCGCCGTCGACCTCCACGAACTCGGGTGTCATCGCAGGGCCCGCTCGGTGAGGCGGCGGATCACCTTCATGTGCGACACCGGCATCAGCCGCGCCAGCAGGTCGGGCACCTTGGCGGTGGAGGCGATCAGAACCCGCGCCTTGCGGCGCGCCACCGCGTCCAGGATCTCTGCCGCGGCCTTCTCCGGCGGGTACGAGAGCAGCTTGTCGAAACTGGCCCGCTGGTCGCCGATCAGGTCCTGTGGCACACCGGCGCCGACCCGGGCGTTGCGCGCGATGGCGGTGCGGATGCCGCCCGGGTGCACGGTGGTGACGCCGACGCGGCCCTCCAGCTCGGACCGCAGCACCTCGCTGAAGCCGCGCAGCGCGAACTTGCTGGCGCTGTACGCGGACTGCCCGGGCGGGGCGATCAGCCCGTACAGGCTGGAGACGTTGACCAGGTGGCTGCCCGGGTTGTCGATCAGCGCCGGCAGCAGCGCGTGCACCAGCCGCACCGGGGCGCGGAAGTTCACGTCGATGACCGTCTCGAACTCGGCCACGCTCAGGTGTTCGAAGAGGCCACCGAGCGCGATGCCGGCGTTGTTGACCAGCAGGCCGATCCTCGGGTGCAGCTCGCGGATCCCGGCCGCGAGGCCCTCGAGGGAGTCGAGCTCGCCCAGGTCGGCGGCGATCGCGTCCACCTGGACCGCGCCGTCGGCGCGGATCTTGCCGGCCACGCTCTCGAGACCCGCGGTGTCTCGGTCGATGAGCACCAGGTCGCTGCCGCGGCGGGCCAGGTCGAAGGCGAGCTGCTCGCCGATGCCGGAGGCCGCGCCGGTGAGGACGGCCGTCTTGCCGCGGAAGGCATAGGGCTGCAGGGTCATGCGTCCGCTCCTACCCTGGCCGTGCGGCGGCCGAACGTCATGTCGCGCCGGATGTCGGCGCGGGGACTGCGCAGGACGTCGTGCACGTAGTTCTGCTTCACCGACCACGGATCGCGCACACCCTGCTTCGGGAAGCTGTCCAGCGCGCGCTGCACGTACCCGGAAGTGAGCGACAGCAACGGGCGCAGCGGACCCGACGGGTCCGGGCTGGGGGTGGCGATCGCGTAGCCGTTCTTGTCCATGAAGGACAGCAGGCGGCACACGTAGCGGGCGCAGAGGTCCGAGCGCAGGGTCCAGGAGGCGTTGGTGTAGCCGATGCAGAAGGCGAAGTTGGGTACGCCGCTGAGCATCAGACCCCGGTACGCGACCCGGCCGGCCGGATCGACCTCGGCGCCGTCGACGGTCAGCTTCATGCCGCCCACCGCGCGCAGGGTCAGACCGGTCGCGGAGACCACGATGTCGGCCGGAAGCACCTCGCCGGACGTCAGCCGGACGCCCTCGGGCACGAACCGGTCGATGGTGTCGGTCACCACGTCCGCCTTGCCGCCCGTGATGGCCGAGAACAGGTCGCCGTCGGGCACCACGCACAGCCGCTGATCCCACGGGTTGTAGCGGGGCGTGAAGTGGGCGTCCACGTAGGCCTCGTCGCCGTTGAGGTGTTTCACCGCGAACCCGCGCAGCAGCTGCTTCACCCGCTCCGGCCGGCGCCGGGCGAGCTGGTAGAAGAACTGGGTCATCGCGATGTTCTTGGCCCGGGTCAGCCGGAACGCGGCCCGGGGCGGCAGCCGTCGGCGCAGCTTCTCGGCGATCTTGTCCACCGCCGGCAGGACGGTGATGTACGAGGGGGAGCGCTGCAGCATGGTGACGTGGGCGGCGGTATCGGCCATCGCGGGCACCAGGGTCACCGCGGTCGCGCCGCTGCCGACCACGACGACCCGCTTCCCGGCGTGGTCGAGGTCCTCCGGCCAGAACTGCGGATGCACGAACGTGCCGGCGAAGTCCTCCCGGCCCGGGAAGTCGGGCTGGTAGCCGCGGTCGTAGTCGTAATAGCCGGCGCAGGCGTAGACGAAGTCGGCCGTGTACTCGCCCCGGCTCGTCTCCACCGTCCACTGTGCGCTCTCCGACGACCAGGATGCGCCGGTCACCTTGACCCCGAACCGGATGTGCCCGGTGATCCCGGCCTCGTCGGCCGTGTCGCGGATGTACTGCAGGATCGACGGGCCGTCGGCCATCGA
>NZ_JBFAZH010000849.1:0-3436 GCF_040681735.1 Actinoplanes sp. NPDC051633
CGCGCGGCGGCAGCACCACCGACCACCGGATGCCGTCCGGGGTGAGCTCGGCGGCCGGCGCGGGATCGACCGTCGTCGCGCGGGTGAAACCCCGCCGGGCGTACGAGTAGATCAGCCGGCCGCCGGACACCTCGGCCCGGCGGACCGCGTCGGACTTGTCGAAGGCCCGCGCCGAGCGCAGCTCGAACTGGTCGGCGAAGTCGGCCGCCACCTCGTATCCCAATTGGACGGTCAGCGGTGCGGCGGCGAAGCTGGTCAGCTCCAGTGACTCGACCAGCCGGCCCGGACCGACCCGGCGGCGCCGGACCAGCGTGTACGGCGGATCGGTGTGCCGGCCGGTCTCGGGCACGTACACCGTCGAACCGGGATCGCCGCGCAGCACCCGCAGAGACGCCCCGGGTACGGTCAGCACCAGCCGTGACAGGTGCCGGCAGTCGTCGACGAAGAAGCCGTCCGGATCGAGGCCGGTGACGTCGGCGCCGGGGGCGGCAGTGAGCAGGCAGGTGGTGCCGGCGACCATCGAGTGCCCGCTCACGGCGCCCGGATCAGGTCGAGGATCAGCGCCGCCGTCCAGCTGAACTCGTCGGTGCCGTGGCCGGCGCCGGTCAGCGGGTCGAAGTACTCCCGGAAGCCCCCGTCGCGCACCCGGTCGACCAGGCGGTGGCGCAGGTCGTCGGCGAGCGACGGTTCACCGTGCAGGTTCAGTCCGTGCCAGAACAGCCAGCTGGTGTTGATCCAGCCGGGGCCGCGCCAGTAGCGGCCCGGCTCGTGGTCGTGGGCGGTGAGGTCGTACGACGGCAGGGGGCACGCTTCGCCGAGCCGGAACCGGTCGCCGAGCGCCGTCTTGATCAGCTCGGTCGCGACCGGCAGATCCGGCACGACCAGGGGCAGGAGACCGCCGACCGTATGTGACCGGATGAGCGTGCCGGTGTGTGCGTCCCGGGGGAAGAACGTGCCGGCGGCAGGGTCGTACAGGGTCGCGGTCAGGGTGCGGGTGAGCCGGGCGGCGGCGCAGCGGTGCGGCTCGGGGTCACGGCCGAGCTCGGCCGCCATCGACGCGAGCGCGTGCTCGCCCGCGGCCAGCAGCGCGTTGCACAGCGGGTCCTCGACCGCGAAGCCGTGCACCGCCAGCGAGTCGGCGTATCCGGCGTCGCGGTAGTCGCGCGCCAGCCGGACGTAGCGCCCGTAGTCGGCGTCGGTCGGCCGGTCGGCGGCCGCGGCGTGGGCGAGGTCGCGACGGGTGAACTCGCCGGCCGGCACCGGCGTGACCCGCGACAGCGGTGCGTCCCAGGCCGGGCTGTTGTCCATCCCGGACTCCCACGGGTGCACCACCGACATCAGCCCGCTGCCGGTCAGGTCGCGCCGGGTCGCGAGATAGCGGTGCCACGCGACCAGTCGCGGGTAGAGCCTGGGCAGGAATCCACGGGCGCGGGCGGTCGCCGGGTCGGCGCGGTAGGTCAGCCAGGCGGCGAGCGCGTGCGCCGGCGGCTGGACGATGCCGGAGGTCGGCACCGCCGGCGACCCCGGCGCGGTGCCGCTGCGCCAGAACGACGGGCCGGGGAAGTAGGCGTCGGCGGGCACGTGCGGGTCGAAGACGATGTGCGGCACGCGCCCGTCGCGCCACTGGGCGCCGAACAGCGATTCGAGCTCGCGTTGCGCCCGGGCGGGCGACAGGTGGCGCAGCCCGATGGCGATGAAGGCTGAGTCCCAGCTCCACTGATGTGGATAGAGCGATGCGGACGGCACGGTGGCGTGCCGGCGCCAGTTCGTCGCGAGAACCCGCCGTGCGGCCCGGTCCAGATCCTGTCCCGTACGGACCGTCATACCGGCACGCTGACGTCGTGGCGCCGCAGGAAGCCGGGAACGCCGGCGACGGCGGCCGCCGGTTCGCCGCGCAGCCGGCACACCAGCGCCAGATGGCCCTGGTATCCGACGGCGTCGAGAGTGCCGAGCAGGACCGCCCAGTCGAGGTGCCCGGCACCGGGCTGGAAGCGGTTGGAGTCGCTGACCTGCACGTGGCCCAGCCGCTCGGCGGCCCGGACCAGCGCCGAGGTGGGCTCGTCCTCCTCGATGTTCATGTGATAGGTGTCGGCCAGCACCGCCAGCGACGGCAGACCGACCGTGTCGATCAGCTCGACCGCCTGCTCCAGCCGGTTGACCATGTGATCCTCGTACCGGTTGAGCGGCTCCAGGGCGAGCGTCGCGCCCTCGCGCAGGGCGTGCTCGCCGAGCTCGGTGAGGCCGTCGAGCAGGACCGCCCGGTCCTGCTGCTCATTGCGCGGCGGCTCGAACGGCGGCAGCCGGCGGGAGAACATGCCCCAGGAGGCGGGGGTGCAGGCCACCGCGCCCGGACCGCCCACCTCGGCGATCACCGACAGCTGCGACTTGAGCTGGGCGAGGGCGTCGCGGCGCAGATCGGGGTCGAAGGCGGCGAAGAAGTGCGGCATGTCGACGCACACCGACGGCATGGGCACTCCGTCGCCGGCCGCCCGGCGCAGCTCCGACAGGCGGTCGCGGAACGCGAAGCCGCCGCGGGCGCGCAGCTCGATGCCGTCGTAGCCGGCGCCGCGGGCGAACTCGAACTTCTCCTGCAGCGTCCGGCCGGGCAGCAACTGCTCCTGGCAGGAAATCTTGATCATGGGAACGTCAACACCACCTGGAGTGCCTCGTGGGGACTGCGGTCGAGCATGCGGTACGCGGCCGCCGCCTCGTGCACCGGGATGCGGTGGGTGACCAGCCCGACGGGGTCGATCCGGCCGTCCGCGGCGAGCCGCAGAAACGTCTGGTTCAGCCGGACCTGGTCCCAGCGCCCGGCGACGGCCGGCGGCACCCCGCCGATCTGCGAGCAGATCAGGCCGACGCGGTTGTGGTGGAACTCGTCGCCGAGGCGCAGTCCGACGCCGTCGCCCTGGTAGAACCCCGACGCCACCACCCGCCCGCCGACCGCCACCGCGCGGATCGCCTCGTGCAGCGCCGGGTAGGAGCCGCTGATCTCGATCGCCACGTCCGCGCCGCGGCCGTCGGTGAGCTTGCGGATCTGCTGCCCGGCCGTGCCGTCGCGCGCGTCCAGAGCCGCGTCGGCGCCGTACTCCAGAGCCTTCTCGAGGCGGCCGGGCACCGCGTCGACCGCCACCACCGTGCCGCCGGACAGGCGCACGAGCCGGGTGGTGAGCAGGCCCAGTACGCCTTGGCCGAAGACCGCGACGGTCTCCCCGAGGTGGATGTCGGCGGCCAGCACCGCGTTGAGCGCGACCGCGCCGACCCGGGCGAAGGTCGCCGCGATCGGGTCCAGGCCCACCGGGACCGTGCAACCCCGCAGCTTCTCGGCGGGCAGGACGGCCTCGGCGCGGTGCCCCCAGATCCCCCACACGTGCGCGCCGACCGGTGGCAGGCCGGGGTCGTCGGCGACGTCCGGTGCGACCTCGACGACCCGGCC
>NZ_JBFAZH010000850.1:0-3431 GCF_040681735.1 Actinoplanes sp. NPDC051633
CAGGTCGACACCCAGCGCAACACCTGCTGCCACGCGGGCGGCAGCATGACCTTCGACGGCGCCGGCAACCTCTACCTGGCCACCGGCGACAACACGAACCCGTTCGAGTCGGACGCGTTCACGCCGATCGACGAGCGGCCGGGCCGTCAGGACTACGACGCCCAGCGGAGCGCGGGCAACACCAACGACCTGCGCGGCAAGGTGCTGCGGATCCACCCGGAGGACGACGGGACATACACCGTGCCGGCCGGCAACCTCTTCGCCCCGGGCACCGCGCGTACCCGTCCGGAGATCTTCGCGATGGGCTTCCGCAACCCGTTCCGGATCGGCATCGACCCGGCCGGCGGCACCCTGTATGTCGCCGATTACGGGCCGGACGCCGGCGCGGCGAACCCCAACCGCGGACCCGAGGGAACGGTGGAGTGGAACGCCGTCGCCGCCGCGGGCAACTTCGGCTGGCCGTACTGCACCGGCGCCAACTACGCGTACAACGACTACCAGTTCCCGTCCGGCCCGAGCGGTGCGAAGTTCGACTGCGCGGCACCGGTGAACAACTCTCCCAACAACACCGGTCTGACGACGCTGCCGCCGGCCGTCAGCGCCACCGTGGACTACGACTACAGCGGCAACCCGCGTTTCCCGGAGATCGGCGGCGGCGGCGCACCGATGGCCGGTCCGGTCTACCGCTACGACGCCGGCCTGAGTTCGGATCGCAAGTGGCCGGCGTACTTCGACGGCAAGGCGATGTTCGGCGAGTGGAACCAGTCGAAGATGTACGCGATGCAGGTCACCGCCGACGGCCGGTCCCTGGTGGACATCAATCAGTTGCTGGCCGGGATGAGCTTCATCCGGCCGATGGACTTCGAGTTCGGCCCGGACGGCGCGCTCTACATGATCGAGTGGGGCACCGGCTTCGGCGGGAACAACGACGACTCCGGGGTCTACCGGATCGACTACGTCGCCGGCGAGCGCGCCCCGATCGCGGTTGCCGCCGCCACCCCGACCTCCGGGCCGGTGCCGCTGACCGCGCAGTTCTCCAGCGCGGGGTCCCGCGATCCGGACGGCGGCGCGCTCACCTACGCATGGACCTTCGGCGACGGCGCGACCTCGGCCGAGGCCAACCCGACCCACACGTACACCGAGGCGGGCAACTACACCGCGCAGCTCACCGTCACCAACCCCAAGGGCCGCACCGCGGTGGCGAACGTGCCCGTCACGGTCGGCAACACCGCTCCGACGGTGACCATCGAGTTCCCGCCCGACGGCGGCTTCTTCGAGTGGGGCGACCAGGTCAAGTACACGATCAAGGTGACCGACCCGGAGGACGACGAGATCGACTGCGACCGGGTACGGCTGCAGGTGCTGCTCGGCCACGACGAGCACGCCCACCCGCTGGAGCAGCACACCGGCTGCACCGGGACCGTGCAGACCGCGCTCGCCTCGGGGCACGGCGCGGAGGCGAACGTCTTCGCGGTGTTCGAGGCGTCGTACACCGACGACGGCGGTGTCGGCGGCGCCAAGCCGCTCACCGGCACGATGATCGAGCAACTGCAGCCCAAGCGAACGCAGGCCGAGTACTTCAGCGCCACCGGGCGGGTGGCCGGCGCCACCGGCGGCGGCGACCCGGGCGTGCAGCGCGAGACGACCAGCGACCCGGCCGGCGGCGGGCAGAACATCGGCTTCATCGAGGACGGCGACTGGTGGTCGCTCGATCCGGCCAGCCTGACCGGCATCGACTCGATCCGCTTCCGGGTGGCCTCGGCCGTCGCCGGCGGACGGATCGAGGTCCGCACCGGCGCGGCCGACGGCCCGCTGGTCGCCACGGCCACGGTGGCCGGCACCGGCGGCTGGCAGAACTGGGCCGACGTCACGGCCCCGGTCTCCGGCACCGGTGGGGAGTCGCTGTTCTTCGTCGTCCGGGACCCGGCCGGCGGGGCGGGCTCGCTGATGAACGTGAACTGGATGGACTTCCTCGGCCGGGGTGTCACCGAGAACGCGCCACCGGTGGTCAGCGCCGTCGCGACGCCGACCACCGGCACCGCGCCGCTCACCGTCGAGTTCGACGGC
Source organism: Actinoplanes sp. NPDC051633 (assembly GCF_040681735.1). Taxonomy (NCBI): domain Bacteria; kingdom Bacillati; phylum Actinomycetota; class Actinomycetes; order Micromonosporales; family Micromonosporaceae; genus Actinoplanes; species Actinoplanes sp. NPDC051633. The sequence goes on from NZ_JBFAZH010000850.1 coordinate 2,068, forward strand.
ACGGCCACCGACTCCGAGGGCGACACACCCCTGACGTACGCCTGGGACTTCGGCGACGGTGGCACGGCGACCACTCTGGACGCCTCGCACACGTACCGGGTGCCCGGCAACGTCACGGCCACGCTGACGGTGACCGACAGCCGCGGCGCGAAGGCGTACACCAACGTGCCTGTCCGGGTCGAGGCCCCGAACAATGCCTGCTTCGGGGCGCGGTCGGACGACTTCCTGGGCAGCGCGCTGAACCGTGACCGCTGGTCGGTGGTCCGCGAGAACCAGACGTTCTCGGTCGCCGATGGGGCGCTGCGGCTCCCGACTGCCGTGGGTGACCTCTACGGCACCCGCAACGACGCCACGAACCTGGTCCTGCAGCCCGCGCCGGCCGGCGCCTGGCAGGCCACCACCAAGGTCACGGTGCCGGTGACCGCGACCTACCAGCAGGCCGGGCTGATCATCTACGGCGACGACGAGAACTACGCCAAGCTGGACCTGCTGTTCAACGGCTCGCGCACGGTGGAGTTCATCCGGGAGGCGGCCGGGACGCCGCGCAACGAAGGCGGCGACAGCACCGCGGCGCCCACGGGCGACACGATCTACCTGCGGCTGCTCAGCGATGGGACGAACCTGACGGCGGAGGCCTCGGCCGACGGCCAGACCTTCACACCGGTCGGTCGCCCGGCCGCGCTGGCCGGCATCGTCAACCCGCGGGTCGGGGTGTTCGCGCTCAACGGCGGCACCACGGCGCCGGTGGTGGACGCGGTGTTCGACTGGTTCCAGATGACGCCGGACGCACCTGCGGAGCCGGCCGCGCCGTCGGACGAGTTCGCCGGCGACACGCTCGACAAGTGCCGGTGGGGCGCGATCGTCCGGGAGGACGCGACGGCCTACCGGGTCTCCGGCGGGGCACTGCGGATCGACGTACCCAACGGTGACATCTACGGCAGCAACAACACCGGGCCGACGAACTTCATCCTGCAGAACGCGCCGTCCGGCGACTGGACCCTGCAGACGAAGGTCGACGGCAGCCTGCTCGACGAGCAATACCAGCAGGCCGGGCTTCTGGTGTACGGCGACGACGACAACTACCTCAAGTTCGACCTCGTCCTCGACAACACCGCGGGCCAGCCGGTCAACCGGCGCCTCGAGTTCCGCAGCGAGATCGGGGCGGCGGTGCAGAACCCGCAGCCGCAGACCGGCAACCTGGCGTCGGGGGTGTGGCACCTGCGGCTGGCCAGGGTCGGTAACACCTACACCGCGGCGTACTCGGCCGACGGTGCCGAGTGGACGACGTTCGAGTCGCTGACCAACGCCGCGGTCGGCGCGGCCCCGAAGGTGGGGCTGTTCACCCTCGGCGCCGCCCAGACGGC
>NZ_JBFAZH010000851.1:0-3426 GCF_040681735.1 Actinoplanes sp. NPDC051633
GTGGTCGGCGCGACCGGCCCCAAGACGCTGCGGCTCTCCGGCGAGATCGCCGACGCCACGATCCTGACCAGCGACACGTCGGTCGACGGGGTGCGGACGGCACGCGAGCACATCGGCGTGGCCGGCCATCGCGTGATCATGTTCGCCGAGACGGCCACCGGGCCGACGGCCGGGCAGCGGGTCAAGACGCCGTCGGCGATGACCGGCGACGCCGCGGCGATCGCGGCCGGGGTCAGGGCGTTCGTCGAGGCCGGGGCCGACACGGTGGTGCTCGAGCCCACCGCCGACGAGCCCGACCTGCCGGGCTTCATCCGGTTCGTCGCGCAGGAGGTCCGGCCGCTGGTGGACTGATACGCGTATCTTGTCCGGCATGCCGATTTCGCCATACATCCAGGGTCTGCGGGCGGAGGTCGGGCACGGCCTGTTGCTGCTGCCCAGCGTGACCGGCGTCGTGTTCGACGACGCCGGTCGCCTCCTGCTCGGGGAGCGGTCCGACAACGGGGAGTGGGCCCTGATCGCGGGAGTGATGGACCCGGGCGAGCAGCCGGCCGAGGCGATCGTGCGCGAGGTCTACGAGGAGACCGCCGTGCACGTCACGCCCGAGCGGATCACCAGCGTGCTCACCCAGCCCGCGACGACCTTGCCCAACGGCGACCAGGTCCAGTATGTGAACATCACCTTCCGCTGCCGGGCGGTCGGCGGGGAGGCCCGGGTCAACGACGACGAGTCGCTGGCGGTGGGCTGGTTCTCGCTGGACGACCTGCCGCCGATCCGCGACCTCGAGCGGCACCGCATCGAGTGCGCGCTGGCGCCCGGCACGTGGTTCGCCGACCCGGCGCCGCAGCGCCGGTGATCAGGCGAGCGGGCGGGTGCGGATGTAGTCGTCGTGCCACTGGTCGCCGACCAGGAAGCGCTTGGTGCCCGCCAGCGTGAAGCCGTTCTTCTCGTAGAAGCGGTTCGCCCGGGCGTTGAGCTGGTTGACGCCCAGCCAGCAGGTGTCCGCGCCGGCCGCCGCGGCGGCCTGCAGAGTCGCGGTCATCAGCGGGCCCGAGACCCCGGAGCCGTGCCGGTCGGCGAGCACGTAGAACTTGCTCAGCTCGACGCTCCGCTCCGCGTCGACCACCTTGCCCACGTCCGCGTCGGAGATCTCGCCGCGCACCAGCATCGCGTACCCGACCGGCTCCCCGTCCGACTCGGCCAGCAGCAGGATCCGGTCGGCGTCGGCGAGGTATTCCGCGAACCGCTCGGCCGACAGATGCTGTCCGACAAAGGCATCGACATCGGCCTGCGTGGTCCCGGGCGGGCAGGCCAGCATGAACGTGCGCGCGGCGACATCGTGCAGCTCAGCCACGTCGGCCAGGGTCGCCCGGCGAACGGAGATCGACATGCCCCAACTCTATGGCGGCCCACGTCACGCCGGCCGTGTGCCCCACGAACTGGAAACAGGCCTTAGAGTCAGGCCCGTGCCACAACTCGACGACGTCATTCCGGTCCCGGCCGAGGTGCGGCCCGACCGGGCCGCCGACTTCACGATCAATCCAGGCACCCGCATCCGTGCGGGGTCCGGCGCCGAGCAGGTCGCCGAATATCTGGCCACCGTCCTGCAACCGCTCGTCCCGGTCTCCGTGACGTCGTCGCCCGGCGATGGCGGGATCGCGCTGGAGCTGACCGACGAGATCAGTGGCGACGAGGCGTACGACATCGACATCGCGACCCGCGGCGTCGTGCTGCGCGCGGCGGCTCCGGCCGGGCTCTTCGCGGCCGTGCAGACGCTTCGCCAGCTGCTGCCGATCAGCGCCGGCGACCCGGTCACGCTGCCCGGCGGCCGGATCGCGGACCGGCCCCGGTTCCCCTACCGCGGCGTGATGCTCGACGTGGCCCGGCACTTCTTCACCGTCGACGAGGTCAAGTCCTACATCGACGCGATCGTCGCCTTCAAGATCAATTACTTGCACCTGCATCTCACCGACGACCAGGGCTGGCGGCTCGAGATCCCGGGCTGGTCCCGGCTGACCGAGGTCAGCGGCGCCGCCGGCACGGGCGTGGACGGCGCCGGGCCCGGCTTCTACACCCGCGACCACTTCGCCGAGCTGGTCGACTACGCCGCGTCGCGGTTCGTGACGATCGTGCCGGAGATCGACATGCCCGGGCACGTCAACGCGGCACAGGTGGCGTACCCGTCGCTGACCGCCGACGGCGCGCCCGTGCCGCAGCGCACCGACCGGGAGGTCGGCTACAGCTCGCTGGTGGCCGGCGCGGAGAGCACGTACGCGTTCGTGGAGGACGTGATCCGCGAGGTGGCGGAGCTGACCCCGGGCCCGTTCCTGCACATCGGCGGTGACGAGGCCCAGGCGACCAGCGCCGAGGACTACCGCATCTTCATGACGCGGGTGCTGCCGCTGGTCGGCAAGTACGGCAAGCGGGCGATCGGCTGGCACGAGATGGCGTCGGTCGACCTGCCGGACACCGCGGTGCCGCAGTTCTGGCGTGTCGAGGAGGCGGACGAGGGCACCGCCCGGGCCGTGTCGGCGGGCTGTCAGGTGATCATCTCGCCGGCCGACCGTAGCTACCTGGACATGAAGTACGACCCGTCGACGTCGCTGGGTCTCGACTGGGCCGGCTTCGTCGAGGTGGACCGGGCGTACAACTGGGACCCGGCCGACCGCCTGCCGGGCGTGCCGGAGCAGGCCATCCTGGGCGTGGAGGCTCCGCTGTGGTCGGAGAGCCTGCGCAGCATGGCCGACGTGCAGACGATGACGTTCCCGCGCCTGCCGGCGATCGCCGAGATCGGCTGGTCCCGCCGGGCGAACCGCGACTGGGAGTCGTTCCGGCGCCGGCTGGCGGCGTACGCCCCGCGCTGGACCGCCGCGGGCGTCGCCTTCCACCCCTCGCCGCAGATCGACTGGCCCTGACCGTTCGAAATCTTCCTTAAATCTCTCCGCTCGCCCGGCGATGGTTTCCGCACTTCACGTTGTCAAGGCGGAGGGTGGTGCGGCGGGTGGCCGGCGACGGGGTCGAAGTTCCGGCCCTAGGCTGGTGCGCCGGAGCGGAGGGAGCTGACGTTGGGCGGTGGCAGAGCGTGGCTGTCGGCCCTGATGCTGGCCGGGTTCCTGGTCGTGACCGGCGTCCAACTCGCCCTGGTCGTGGTGCCGGTGCTGCTGGTGCTCGCGCTGCTGCCCGAGGGCGCCGCGCTGCGGCTCGGCATTCCGCTGTGTACGGCGACCGTCGGCGTGATGGCCTACGCGAGCTGGCGTGCGCTGCGCACCCGGCGGGTCGAGCCGGCGGGCGTGCCGGTCACCCGGGCGGACGCGCCGGCCCTGTGGGCGATGGTCGACGCCGCGGCCGCCGCCGGACAGGTGCGGTCGCCTGACCGGGTGATCGTGGTCGCCGAGGCCACCGTCGCGTTCAGCGAACGTACCCATCTCC
>NZ_JBFAZH010000852.1:0-3424 GCF_040681735.1 Actinoplanes sp. NPDC051633
CGCCGCAACGAACCAGGCCCCGGGGTGCTCCGCCCTTGCCGAAGGCTCGGCGGCCGGAAGCGGCACAGCGTCGAAGACCTGCACCCGGACGCCGCGCTGCACCAGCCGCCACGCGATCGACAGCCCGATGATCCCGCCACCGACGACCGCGCACCGAAGATCGGCGTCGCGGCCCCCGCCGCCTCCCCCACCCCGGTCCTGGGTGGGCTCCACGTTGGGCGCCGGGTACGACACTTTTCCCGGTCCGTCCACAGCCCTCATGACAGCGCCTCCAAGAACTCCGCCGTCGCACCGGCCGGATCCCGCGCGATCGCCCCGACCGCGGCCACCCCGTACGCACCGGCGGCGAGCAACTCGGGCACCCGCGCCGGGGTGATCCCGGCAATAGCGATCACCGGCACCCTCGCCGCCGCGGCCACCGCCGCCACGCCGGACACACCGATCGGGTCCGGCAGACCGTCCTTCGTGGACGTCGGGTAGGCCGGGCCGACGCCGAGATACGAGGCCTGCGGGACGATCCCGGCCGGGGCCCGGCACGTCACCCCGAGCACCGCCGCCGGCCCGAGCACCCTGCGGGCGGCCGCCGGCGGCAGGTCGTCGGCCCCGACGTGCGCGCCGTCCGCACCGGCCCCCACCGCCACGTCCAGACGGTCGTTCACCAGGCACATCACGCCGCGCGGCCGGCACAGCTCCAGCACGGAGGTGACGAGTGCGAAGGCCGCCCGGTCGGTGACGTCGTCCTGGACACGCACCTGGATGGCGACGGCGGAGGTGACGGACAGGACGGCGGCGACCACCGGCAACGAGTCGGTCACCACATGTAGACGAGGGAACTGCGGCTGCACCGTGAACTCCTCCCTGCGCCGGCATGATCCGGATCAGGTTCGACGGTCGGGGGCCGCGTCAGCCCCCCTCTCAGCCCGGTGCACCGGACTCCCGTGGGGTTGGTTCCACTCCGGACCATAGCCCGGCGTGGCGGTGGTGACTAGCGGACGTCCCAGACCGGTTCCGGCGTCTCGACCACTTCACCGTCCTTCTGGAACAGCACGAACCGGTCGAATCCCCTGGTGAACCACCGGTCGTGGGTCACCGCGATCACCGTGCCCTCGAAGGCCGACAGTCCCTCCTCCAGCGCCTCCGCCGACGCCATGTCGAGGTTGTCGGTCGGCTCGTCGAGGAGCAGCAGCGTGGCGCCGGACAGCTCCAGCAGCAGCACCAGGAAACGCGCCTGCTGCCCGCCCGAGAGGGTGCCGAACAGCTGGTCGCCCTGTGCCGCCAGCTCGTACCGGTTGAGCGCCTTCATCGCCCCGGCCCGGTCCATCCCGGATCGGTGGTCGTCACCGCGCCAGAGGATCTCCACCAGCGTGCGTTCCAGCAGCTCGGGCCGGTCGTGGGTCTGCGAGAAGTGCCCGGGACGCACCCGGGCGCCCAGCTTGGCGACGCCGTCGTGTGCCGTGTAGGCCAGCGGCGCCCCGTCCACCGGCTTGTTGTCGACGTCGGGTGAGCTGCCGCCTGCCGCCAGCAGCCGCAGGAAGTGCGACTTGCCGGTGCCGTTGGCGCCGAGCACCGCCACCCGGTCGCCGTACCAGATCTCCAGGTCGAACGGGAACGTCAGGTTCTCCAGCTCGAGCGAGGTGCAGACCACCGCCCGCTTACCGGTACGACCGCCGCGCAGGTTCATCCGTACCGCCTGCTCCTTCGGCGGCAGCGGCGGCGGCCCGGTCTCCTCGAACTTCCGCAACCGGGTCTGCGCCGCCTGATAGCGCGACGCCATCCCGCTGTTGTACGCCGCCTTCTGCTTGTACATCAGCATCAGCTCACGCAGCTGCTCGTGCTTCTCGTCCCAGCGCTTGCGGTGCTCGATCAGCCGGTCGTGCCGGTTGCCGCGGGCCTCGTGCCAGGACGCGAAGCCGCCGGGATGCGTCCACGCGCTGCCGCCCTCGACCGCGACCACCCGGTCGGCGGTCTGGGCGAGCAGCTCCCGGTCGTGCGAGACGTAGAGCACTGATTTCGCCGACTCCCGCAGCCGCTGCTCCAGCCATCGCTTGGCGGGCACGTCGAGGAAGTTGTCCGGCTCGTCGAGCAACAGCACCTCGTCGCGGCCGCGCAGCAGCAGGTCGAGTGCGAACCGTTTCTGCTCGCCGCCGGAAAGCGTCCGGACCGGGCGGTCACGCACCTGGTCCCACGGCTTGCCGAGGATGCTGACCGCGACCGTGTCGAAGAGCACCTCCGCGTCGTACCCGCCGGCCTCGCCCCACCGGGTCAGCGTGTTCGCATAGTCGAGTTGCGACTTCTCGGACTCGCCGAGGTGCGCCGCCGCCTGCCGCAGCCGCAGGCCGGCGTCCCGCAAGGGTGGCTCGACGAGCGAGAGAGCAAGATCTTCGAGGGTACGGTCGTCGCCGATCATGCCGATGAACTGCCGCATCACGCCGAGCCCACCCGAGCGGGCGACGGTGCCGGACTGCACCGGCAGGTCCCCGGCGACCATCCGCAGCAACGTGGTCTTGCCGGCGCCGTTCGGCCCGACGAGTGCGATCTTGGCACCCTCGCCCACCCGGAACCCCACGTCGGAGAACAGCTCGCGCCCATCCGGCAGCACGAAGCCCACCCCGGCGACATCCACGTAACCCATGCCCGGCATCCTCCCCGCTGAGCGGGGCTGAGTCAGTCGGTTTTCCGGGTCACGCCGAGGACGCGGAAGCCCTTTTGGCTGGCCACGCGCGAAACGACCCAGCCGCGGTCGACGAGCCGGGTGTGCAGCGAATCACCGCCGAGGTGCCGGTTGATCACCAGCCACGCCACGCCGCCGGGGGTGAGCCGCGGCAGCCACCGGTCCAGCAGCGCGTACAGCTCGGCCTTGCCGACGTGGGTCGGCGGGTTGCTCCAGATCTGCGCGAACCGCACGTCGTCCGCGATGTCCGCGGCGACATGGATGCGCAGGCCGAGCCGTTCGGCGTTGGCGGCGGTCAGCTCGCGGGCGCGGGCGTTGACGTCCACCGCGTACACGTCGGCCGCGGGCGCCTCGGTGGCCAGCACGCACGCGATCGGGCCGTAGCCGCAGCCGAGATCGAGCAGCGCGCCGGTGGTGCCGGGATCCGGCGCCGGAGCCTTGCGCAGCAGCACCGCGGTACCCGGATCGAGCCGGCTCGCGGAGAACACCCCGGACGCCGAGGCGAGTCGGTAGTCGCGGCCGCGCAGGGCGAACTCGACCTCGATCGGCCGGGCGGGCGCCGCCGGTTCGGCAGAGAAGTAGTGGTCCGCGCTCACCCTTGGAAGTGTGCCGCGCGACAACGACGACACGCACGGCGGGGTGCCGCACAACCTGTGCGTTCATTGATCACCGTGCGCTCCTAGCCTCGGCGGCATGCTGCACGGATCCGCGTCCCGCGCCGCCCATCGCGCGGCCCCGGGCGGCCTCGTTCTC
>NZ_JBFAZH010000853.1:0-3422 GCF_040681735.1 Actinoplanes sp. NPDC051633
GGCCGTTGTCGATCGACTTGGCGAAGAACAGCAGGCCGGCCGAGGCCAGCAGGAGCGCGCCCACCCAGATGTCGGGCGCGGTGGCGCCGGGTGCGAGCAGTGCCGCCAGCGCCATGGCCACGGCGCCCAGGCCGGTGCCCACGGTCAGCGGCAGGCTGATCTCGCGGCGTGCCACCTGGAACACCGCGGCGTAGGTGAGCGTGCCGGCCACCGCGAGGAAGCCGACGGCGAGCGCCGGGACGGTGACCGCGCCGGTGGGGGGTGGACCGCCGCCGGGGTCGGAGACGGCCAGCACCGCGGTGACGGCCGCGCCGGGCAGGGCGAGCGCCGCTGCGCCGGCCGCCCAGTCGCCGACCATCCACGCGTACAGCCGGGCCGGGATCTGCCGGGCCGCAATCGCCACCATCACGCCGGCGCCGGAGATCGCGGTCAGCACGGCGGCGGTCAGCCAGGTCGCGCTCAGCGCCGCGCCGGCGCCGAACAGCCCGATCACCCCGGCCGCGGCGATGTGCGCGATCGCCGCCCGCCGGGTGGACGCCATCAGGCCGGCGCCGCCGATCGCGATCGCCGCGAGGATCAGCGGCCACGGCGCCTCCGACCAGCGCAGCCCCAGCGACGCCGGCACGGCGAGCGCGGTCAGCGCCACACCGGCCACCGCGCCCTCGTGCCGGTACTCGGTCGGCAGCGCGAGCGCCGCCGCGAAGGTGAGCAGCAGCGCGCTGACCGCGAGCAGCCAGCCGGACTGGCCCGCAGCCCCGGCGATCCGCTCCGCGTACGCCGCGGTGTCGGCATTCCACACCGGGCGCGCGGCCTGCACCGGCGCCAGGGCGGCGCGCAGCGCGTCGACCGCGATGAACAGCCCGATCAGCGTCAGCGCACCGGCCGAGGCGAGCTGCGGGCCGCGCCGGACCTCGGGCGGGACCTGGCCGATCAGGGCGCCCGTGCAGGCCACCGCCGCAGCGGCGACCATCAGCGTCCAGCGCGGTGAGGCCACCGCCGCGACCCGGGCGGCCGCGCCGATGATCGCGAGGGTGAGCACCGCACCGGCCACGTTGCGGGCGGTCAGGTTGTCGAGCAGCCAGGCGGCGGCCGAGGCGACCACCGCGGCCAGGATCAGGATCAGGCCCGAGCGCACCGCGGCGGGCACGACGTCGGCCCCGATCAGCGCGCCGCCGGCGTAGAGCAGCGAGCCCGCCACCGCGACGCAGAGCAGCGCGAACGTCAGCTCGCGCAGCCAGTCGGCCGACGGCGGCGTGGCCGGTGGCCGCAACGGCACGGTGCCGGCGGCCGGCGCGCCCGCGGGCCGGCGGCCGGGGAAGATGCGGGTCGGCAGCCAGCGCCGGCGCGGCCCGGCCAGCGAGCCGATGATCAGGTCGGGTTCCTCGGGCCGGGACTCCGGGCGGTCCGGCGTGAAGTCGGGGTCGGCCTCGGCGCCGAGGAAGTCACGCTCGCCCGCGATGCGGGCATCCGCCTCGGCCATGCCCTCGCGGTCGCCCGGCCCGGGCCGGCGCAGCGGCCAGCGCGGAACCAGCCGCCCGGTGCGGATCACGGTGGTCAGCAGCAGCAGGTCGAGCAGGGCCACGGCGGCGAGCGCCAGGCCCCAGCCCGCCGGGCCCTCGATGAACGGGTACGCCAGCAGCGGCGGCACCGGCTGCACGGCGATCACGGTGGCGTAGCGCGGCGCGTTGAGCCGGGTGAACCCCGCGTAGAGGAACCCGGCCACCGCTGTGATGGCGAACGTCACACCGAGGAAGACCGGCGTCGACGCCCCGGCGGAGACGGGACTGTCGTGCAGCGCGAAGAGCGTCATCGGCAGCAGCACGAGGCCGACCGCGGCGACCGTCTCGGCGGTGGAGGACAGGTCGCGCCGCGCGATGGCCGGCGCGGAGATCAGCGCGAGCGCGGTGAAGAGGGCCAGCACGGCGGCACGCGCCACCGGGTTGGTGACCGCCACGGTCGCGAAGACGATCGCCGCCACGCCCAGCAGCAGCGCGCCGAGGATGAGCAGGACGTTCTGCACCGACTGGGACGACGCCTCCGGCGGGTGCGGCGGATGCTCGCCGTGCGGGCGCCGCGGCGGCGGCGCGACGGGCGGTTGCTCGCTCGGTGGCGGGTCGTCGACCAGCAGCGTGTTGCCGTCGGTGGCGACCCCGGGCGCGGTCGGGGTGCCCGGCTGGGACCACTCGGGAGCCGAGCGGCCGGCGGCGCCCGGCTCGGGCGGCGCGGAGAAGCCGGGCGGGGGCGGCTCACCCTCGGGGCGGCGTACCCGGCGGGGCCTGGTGGCCTTTTTCGCCCTCTTCTGACTGTTCGCGTGCGCGAGGATGTCGCGCTGGAACTGCGCCGCCTGGATCTTGCTCGCGATCTGCGTCCGCTCCTTGGCGGCCGCCATGTCCTTGATCTTGAGTTCCGCGATCGAGGCGTCGATGCGGGCCAGCTCATCGTCGTAGCTGTCGGGCTCGGAAGCCTGCGCCACGGCACCTCCTCGACCGCCTGGGACTGTCCCTTATCTGAGCATGCCGGTACGACACCTCATTAGAACAGGCTCACGGCGGCGGAGATCTATGGAAACTCCCCTAAACCACCGGGTTCGGTCGTCCCATGCCGCGATAGGTCCATCCGGCGCGCGCCCACAGCGTGGCGTCCAGGCAGTTCCGCCCGTCGATCACGAGCTTGCCCGCGACCAGCTCACCCACGGCGCGCGGGTCGGCGTTGCGGAACTCGGCCCACTCGGTGAGCACGCAGACCAGGTCGGCTCCGGTCACCGCCGCGGACATCGACGGCTCGTAGTTGAGCTGCGGCTGGGCCCGCTCGGCGTTCGCCATGCCCTGCGGGTCGTAGACGCGGACGTCGGCGCCCGCCTTGGCCAGCGTCGCGGCGATCGCCAGGCTCGGCGAGTCGCGGACGTCGTCGGAGTTGGGCTTGAAGGCCGCGCCGAGCACCGCGATCCGGGTCCCGGCCAGGTCGGGGCCGGCCGGGCCCGACGAGCGGCCCAGCAGCTCGGCGGCGAGCTGGATGACCCGCGTACGCCGCCGCTGGTTGACCAGGTCGACCTCGTGCAGGAAGCGCAGCGCCTCGCCCGCCCCCAGCTCCTGCGCGCGGGCCTGGAAGGCCCGGATGTCCTTGGGCAGGCAGCCGCCGCCGAAGCCGACACCCGCCTGCAGGAAGCGGTTGCCGATCCGCGGGTCGTAGCCGATCGCCTTGGACAGCTGGGTGACGTCGCCGCCGGCCACCTCGCAGACCTCGGCCATCGCGTTCACAAAGCTGATCTTGGTGGCCAGGAACGCGTTCGCCGCCACCTTGACCAGCTCCGCGGTGGCGAAGTCGGTGACCACCAGCGGCACCTCGCGCTCCTCGGTGGCGGCCAGGTCGAAGACGCCCTTGTGCGCGGCGTAGAGCATGCCGTTGGCCCAGTCGGTCTTCAC
>NZ_JBFAZH010000854.1:0-3420 GCF_040681735.1 Actinoplanes sp. NPDC051633
GGCGATCGACTGCCGGCGCGGCGGCCGCGATCCCGACGACGTGGCCGCCGCCATTGTCACCGAACTGCTGACCGGTGGGCCGACCCTCGACGTGGGGCTGCGCGCCGACGGGACGCGATGGACCCTCGCGGAGGAAGAAGTCCCGTTCGCGCCCGGCCCGCCGGTCGCCGGGGATTCGGTCCTCGTCGTCAGCGGTGGCGCCCGCGGAGTCACCGCGGCCGCGCTGCTCGCGCTGGCGCATTCGTCCCGGCCACGCATGCTGCTGCTCGGACGCACGGCCCTCGCCGACGAACCCGAGTTCCTGGCGCCGACCCGCGACGAGCCGTCCCTCACCCGCCTGCTCGCCGGCCGCGACCCCACCGCCGCGCCGGCGCACCTGACCGCCCAGGCCCGCACCCTCCTCGCCCGCCGGGAGGTGCGCGCGACGCTCGCCGGTCTCGAGCGAGCCGGCGCAATGGTGCGGTACGCGGCGGTCGACGTCACGGACCGGGCCGCTCTCGACCGGGAGCTGGACCGGGTGCGCCGGGAGTGGGGCGCCGTCACCGGGCTCGTGCACGGGGCCGGAGTCCTCGCCGACAAGCCGATCGCGGCCAAGACGGACGACCAGTTCGACCGCGTCTACGCCACCAAGGTCGCCGGGCTCAGCGCCCTGCTCGACGCGACCGCGTCCGATCCGCTGGACCTGCTGTGCCTGTTCTCGTCCGTCGCGGCCCGCTACGGCAACCCCGGACAGTGCGACTACGCGATGGCCAACGAGGTGCTCAACCAGGTGGCCCACGCCGAGCAGCGGCGGCGGCCGTCGTGCCGGGTCCGCGCGATCGGCTGGGGACCGTGGGAAGCGGGCATGGTCACCGCGGCCCACGCCGCACACTTCAAGAACCTCGATGTCCCGCTCATCCCGCTCGACGCGGGCGCACGCGCCTTCGTCGCGGAGTTGGGTACGCCCGGCGACGCGGCCCAGGTGCTCATCACCGGTGGCCCCATGACCGGCGGCGACGTCACCGACGCGGGCTCGCCTCGGTTCGCCGCCGAGTGCACGGTCGATGCGCGTACGCACGGCTTCCTGGCCGACCACGCACCGGCCGGCGTGCCCGTGCTCCCGCTGGCCATGGCGGTGGAGTGGTTCGCCGCGGCCGGACAAGCGCGCCACCCGGGTCGCCCGACCGCGCTGGCCGACCTTCGTGTCCTGCGCGGGATCGAACTCCCGGATATGGAGACGGGCGGCCACCGCTTCACGATCGAGGCCACGCCGGCCGGTGAACTCCGGATCGGAGACCACTACCGGGCCCGGCTCGCCACTCCGGAACGCCCGCGAACCTGGACCACGCCGGCCTCGTCGGAGCCCGTCACCGGACCGTCGATCTACGAATCCGCCGCGTTGTTCCACGGTCCCCGGTTCCAAGTGCTGCGGACGGTCCACGGAATGTCCCGGCACGGCGCCGACGCGCAGGTCGTCGGATTGCGGGCTGCCGGCTGGCCCGACGCTCCATGGTGGACGGACCCGGCCGCGATCGACGGCGCCCTGCAAGTTGCGGTGCTGTGGGCCAGGCACATCACCGGCCACGCGACGCTGCCGATGAGCGTCGACGCGGTGCGCGTCCACCGCTCCGGACCGGCACCGGCGGAGCTGCGCTGCCTGGTCCGGGCCGCGGCCGTCGCCGTCGACGAGACGCGCTGCGACATCGCGCTGCTGGACGAGGGCGGCGACGCCCGCACCGAGTTGCTCGGCGTCAGCCTCATCAGACGCCCCGACATCGCGCCGGCCGGCCGCGGGTGACCGATCACGCCGAGCCGGAGTTCGAGCCGATCGCGATCGTCGGCCGCGGCTGCGTGCTGCCCGGAGCGCTGACCCCCGACCAGTTCTGGCACAACATCGCCTCCGGCCGGGTCGACCTCGATGCGGTGCGGCCGGAGGACTGGCGGCTGCCGCCGGGGTCGCTCGGCGCCGGCGCCACGGCCGGCATCGTCCGGGGCTTCAGCGAGGTCTTCGACCCTGACGGCTTCCCCGACGAGGTCAGCGCATCCGACCCGGCGCTGCGATGGGTACTGCACGCCGGCCGGGCGGCGCTGCGCGAGGCCGGCGATCATGCGCGCCCGGCGCGCACCGGGCTGGTCCTCGGCAACCTGGGATACCCCAGCCGGAGCCTGGCCGCGTACGCCGAACAGGTCTGGCTTGATGACCACCCGGACCAGGCCGATCCGCGGGCCCGCTTCTGCTCAGGGCTGTGGGCGCACACGGCGGCGAACGCCCTCGGACTGGAAGGCGGATCGTTCGCCCTCGACGCCGCCTGCGCCTCCGCGCTGTACGCCATCAAGATCGCTTGCGACCGCCTGCACGACGACACCGCGGACCTCATGGTGGCCGGCGCGGTGAGCGGCTGCGATGGTCTGATCATCGACTCCGGGTTCGCGGCGCTGGGCGCGCTGAGCCCGACCGGCCGCAGCCGGCCGTTCCATCGCGCGGCCGACGGGCTGATCCCGGCCGAGGGAGCGGCCCTGTTCGCGTTCATGCGGCTGCGCGACGCGGCGGCCGCCGGCGTCCCGGTCCTCGGCGTCGTGCGCGGCCTCGGCCTGTCGAACGACGGCCGGACCGGCGGGTTCCTCGCGCCCGCGGAGGACGGTCAGATCCGTGCCATGCGCGCGGCGTATCGGCTGGCCGGCTTCGGTCCGGAGACGGTCGAGCTGCTGGAATGCCATGCCACGGGTACGCCGATCGGCGATGCCGTGGAGGCCCGGTCGACCGCCCGGTGCTTCGGCGGGCGGGCGGAGCCCCTGCCGATCGGGTCGGCGAAGTCGAACGTCGGCCACCTGCTGACCGCCTCCGGCGCGGCCGGACTGCTCAAGCTCCTCGCGGCGATCGGCCACGGGACGCTCCCGGCGACGGCCGGCGCCACCGACCCGATCGACGAGCTGCGCGACGGTCCCTTGCGACTGCTCGACGCGAACGAACCGTGGACGGGACCGCGGCGGCGCGCGGCGATCAGCGCCTTCGGCTTCGGCGGCAACAACGCGCATCTGATCGTCGAGGCCTTCGACCGCCGGCCGGCATTCAGCGTCGCCGTGCCCGGCATCCCGACGCCGGCCGAGATCGCGATCGTGGCGATCGGCGCTCGCATCGGGGATCTTGAGGCCGGCGGGCTTCGAGATGCCGTCCTGAGTGGACGCACGTCCGGCGCGGCGCCGGACGCCATCGAGGTCGCGCTGGACGGCCTGCGCTACCCGCCGCGCGATCTCGGTGAGACGCTGGGCCAGCAGCTTCTCGTGCTGGAGGCCGCCCGCGACGCCGTCCGCGGTGTCGACCTTCCGCCGGAGCGTACGGCCGTCCTGGTGGGCATGGGCTGCGACCCCGAGATCGCCCGCGCGCACGCCCGCCGGCGCCTCGAGGCCGGCGACGAGTTCAGCCCGCCCCTCACCGCCGCC
>NZ_JBFAZH010000855.1:0-3416 GCF_040681735.1 Actinoplanes sp. NPDC051633
AAAAGTGGTAGCCCACGGGCGTATCCAGGCACCCGATGCGTCCGTGGGCTACCACTTTTCGCTTGGGTCGCTTGCGCGAGGGTCGCGTTCACGGCCTTGAGCACCGCCTCACCTCGCGGTGTGCCACGTGAGCTCTTCTGTGCTCGTACCCGTCGAAGTTTTATTCGGAGCGGGCGGTTTCCGGGCCGGTTATGCGTTCCAGGAGGGGCATCGTGGAGGCGATGATGGCCAGGCAGGCGATCAGGCCCGCGCCCACCATGGCGTAGTAGGAGAGGCTCGGCGCCACCAAGGTGTAGTCCATCTGGGCGCGAAGGAAGAGCTGGGCCGTCAGGAAGCCCATGCCGATCGCCACCGCTGCCACCGTCAGCATCGGGACGGCGCTCTCCAGGGCGACCACCCGGCGCAGGACGCGGACCGGCGCGCCGCTCAGGCGCAGTAGGCTGAACGGGCGCTTGCGCTCACTCAAACCGCCCGCCGCGCTCACCGCCAGGCTGCACCCGCCCAGCACGAGGCTCGCGACGATGATGACGCCGGCCAGTTGCTGCCATCCGCGGAGCTGGTCGGTGAAGGGCGACTCGAACTCGCCGGGGGCGTTCGCGGCCACCCAGTAATCCGGATATGCGAGCGCGAGTTCGGTGCGCGTGCGTTCGAGCGCCGCGGTCGACCCGTCGGTGCTGACCACGATGGACACCACCGGCAGCTCGGCCACCTCGGCCGGGGTGAGCGGCGCGGCGGGCCAGACCCGTGCCGCCGACACCGACTCGCGCCACGGGACGAGGTTCCTGTCCACCGCGGCCACGTCGGCGCCGGCCGCGCAACGCCCGTACAGCGGCGGGATGTCGGCGCACGCGATCACGCCTTCGCCGTCGCCCTCGACCGGGTTCGTGTGGACGACCGTGGCGGTCCGCACGCCGGGGATCGTGCGGAGCTTTTCCAGCACGGCGGCCGGCACCGAGGGCTGGTCCTTGTAGAACGCTGTGGTCAGCGTGGCGGCGTCGGCCGAGCCGAGCAGCGCGGGACCGCGCTCGGCGACGATCGAGGTGATCACGCCGACCGCCACGGTGGTCACGAAGAGCGCGAGCATGATGCCGCTGATCGCCCGGAAGCCGGCCTTGGGGTTGTCGGCGAGCCGGCGGGCGGCGATGAGGGTGGCGGGCCGCCGGGCGCGCCGGGCCATGAGGCGGGCGCCGGCCATGGTGAGCCACGGCCCGGCCAGCACCAGGCCGATCATGACGAGCAGGATTCCCGGCAGGAAGGCGGCCGTCTGCCCGCCGGACGTCTCCGGCCGGCGGCCGATCATGAAGGTCAGCTCGGCGACCCCGGCGATGAGCGGGATCAGGCGGTATGCGCGCGGCGGACGCGGGGTGACCCGCCGGGTGACGCCGAGCGGCGAGATGCGGACCCGGGCGAGCGACACCCATGCCGCCACTGCCGCGCCGGCCGGCACGCCGATGGCGACCACGAGTGCGTCCAGCGGTCGCAGGGCCATGTCGTCTGGGAAGAACGGCATGCCGGTGAACGGCACGGACGCGAGCCGGCCGCGGAATGCGTAGAAGAGCGCGAAGCCGAGTCCGACACCGGTGATGGCCGCCACCGCCGCCTCGGTCGCGCCGATCACCGAGATCTGCCTCGGGGTCGCGCCGACCAGGCGCAGCGCGGCGAAGCGTTGCTCCCGGCGCGCGGCGCTGAGCCGGGTGGCGGTGCCGATGAAGATCAGTACCGGGAACAGCAGTCCGCCGGCGATGACGCCGAGGATCAAGTTCACGACCGTCTCGGGCAGCGGGGCGACGTTGTCGCCCACACTGGCCAGTCGCTGCGCGTGGGGCAGCTCGGCCACCGCGCGGGGGGTGCCGCCGGCGATGACCAGCAGCGAGTCGGGCGAGGCGAGCGCGTCCTTGCCGATGACGCCCAGGTTCTGCCCGGGGTAGCGGTCGCCGAGTTGGTCGGGCGGCGCCGTGGCCAACATCTCGGTGAGTGCCGGCGAGGCGTAGAACTGGCCGGGCCCCGGCGTCCTCGGGATGCCGATCGGGGTCGGCGCGCCGGGCCCGGTAGCGGCGACATCGACCCGGGTGATGTGTTCGCCGTCGAAGAAGTCCTCACGGGTCGACCACAGCAGGTGTGTCGTGGACTCGGCCGCGGTTCCGTGCGGATAGAGCGACCCGTACCGGGTGAGCTGGGCGTTGACCGCATTGACGCCGGCCAGCGTGACCAGCAGCAGGCCCGCGCCGACGGCGACGGCGAGCGCGATGACGACGAGCCGGGTGAGCGCCTCGCGTCCGCCGGAGACGGCGAGACGCAGGCCGAAGCGGATCACGACGCGATCCGGTCCGGTGCGATCACTCTGCCGTCGCGCACGATGACCTCGCGATCGGCGTACGCGGCCACCCGCGCCTCGTGCGTGACCAGCACGACCGTGGTGCCCTGCTCCCGCGCCACGCCCACCAGCAGGTCCATCACCTGCTCACCGGTGAGTGAGTCGAGCGCGCCGGTCGGCTCGTCGGCGAAGAGCACCCGCGGCTCGGCCACCAGCCCGCGGGCCAGGGCGACGCGCTGCGCCTGCCCGCCGGAGAGCTCACCGGACCGGCGCTGCTCCATGCCGTCGAGGCCGAGCCGGGCGAACCAGCCGCTCGCCCGGCGCAGTGCCTCGGCCCGCTTGACCCCGCCGAGCAGCAGCGGCAACGCGACGTTCTCCACCACCGTCAGCTCCGGCACCAACTGTCCGAACTGGAACACGAACCCGAAGCTCGAGCGGCGTAGCGCGCTGCGCCGCTCCTCGGACAGCTTGTCGACCCGCGTGCCGTCGAACCAGACCTCGCCCGAGTCGGGCACGAGGATCCCGGCCAGGCAGTGCAGCAGCGTCGACTTGCCCGAGCCGCTGGGGCCCATCACGGCCAGCACCTCGCCGGCCTCGACGGCGAGGTTCGCCGACCGCAGCGCCGGCGTGCGCCCGAAGGAGAAGACCACCTCGCGTGCCTCGATCGCGACGGTCACGGCCGCACCACCTTTCGCAGAGCGTCGAGCCGGGCACTGGTCGCCTCGATCCAGCGCAGGTCGGCCTCGAGGTGATAGAGGCCGTGGTCGGCGAGCATCGTGTCGACGAGGCCGCCGGCGCGCTTGATCTCGGTCAGCTCGCGCATCCGCTGCAAGTGGGCGCGGCGCTGGGTGTCGAGATATTCCTCCGCCGGGCGCTCCAGCATCAGCGCCAGCGCCACCTTGGTGAAGAGCAGGCTCTGCAGGTGTGGCTCCGGCTCGACCGGCTGGGCCAGCCACTGGTCGACCTCGGTGGCGCCGACCTCGGTGATCACATACTGCTTCCGGTCCGGCCCGACGCCGGGACCGACCTCGCTGATCACCACCTTGCCGTCGCGGGCCAGCCGGCTGAGCGTCGAGTAGACCTGGCCGAAGGGCAGCGGTTT
>NZ_JBFAZH010000856.1:0-3410 GCF_040681735.1 Actinoplanes sp. NPDC051633
GTCAGATCAGAATCAGTCGGCGACCTTGACGCCCATCGAGCGGGCGGTGCCGGCGACGACCTTGACCGCGGCCTCGACGTCGTTGGCGTTGAGGTCGGGCAGCTTGCGCTCGGCGATGCCGCGCACCTGCTCCTGGCTCAGCGTCCCCACGGTCTGCGTCAGCGGGTTGGACGCGCCCGACTGGATCCCCAGCGCCTTGCGGATCAGGAAGCTGGTCGGCGGCGTCTTGTAGACCAGCTGGTGGCTGCGGTCCTCGAAGACGGTGACCACGACCGGGATGATCTCTCCACGGTTCTTCGACGTCGCCTCGTCGTACTCGACCTTGACCGCACGCATGTTGGCGCCGGTCGGGCCGAGCATCTTGCCGAGGTCGACCATCGCGGCGTTACCCGCCTCAAGCGCGAGGGTCACCACGTGGGTCTTCTTCTTGGGCGGCATTGCTTCAGGGCTCCTTCGTGTGTGCTGCGGGCCGAAGTGGGAGCGCCGCCAGCATCTGAACGCACAACAACCCCAAGACCCTATCTGCCGCCCTCATCTGTTCCAAATCCGGGCAGCGGGGTCTCAGGCTCACTTCCAGCATACCCGCTTGCCCGTCGCGGCCCGCCGCGAGCCCGCCCGCGTCAGCGACCGGTCAGCGTCATCGACCGGTCAGCGAGAGGTCGTCCGCGAGGAACCACTCCCCCGCGTCCAGATCCTTCGCGTAGACCGCCATCGACAGGCTGCCGCCGCTCTTGGTCGCCGTGAGCTGCGCCGACACCTTCACCCAGCCGGTCGACGACGCGGTCACCGCGCCCGTTCTGTCGGTCAGCAGCGTCCCGGTGGACGACCACTCCCGCAGCCGCACCACGAGCTCCTGCCCGACGATCTTGGGCTTCATCCAGGCCGACGCCGCATAGGCCGTGCCGGCCACCGTCGCCCGCACCCACCGCGGATCATCGTTGAACCCGCTGGTCAGATCCTTGGCCTTCCCCGCCGCATTGACCTTGACGGCACCCTTGCCGGTCCGCGCGCCCGAGGTCACCCGGCTCACCGCAACATCGGCGTTCGCGCCGTAGCGCCCCGCCCATCCGGACAAATCGGCCTCAAGACCGGAGTTCACAACCCATTCCCTGGGTACGCGCGTCGGGGAAGTCGACGGCGTCGGCGTGCCGCCGGGTGCCGGGTCCGTCGGGCGGGTCGGCGCCGGGCTGTCCGTCGTGGTCGGGCCAGGGCTCACGGTCGGCGTCGGGCCCCCGGTGGACGTCGGGCTCGGGCTGGGCGACGGGCCGCCCGTGCCGCCGGGCGCCGGGCATGCCGGGGTGACCGCCGGTCCGCTCGCCGCACCCGCCACCGGCTCACAACCGGCGGTGAACGTCGTCGACCAGATCGTGTCGCCGTACCCGCACGGGTCCTGCTTGTTCACGTCCGGGATCGTCGGGCCGCAGACCCAGCGCAACGACAGCTGCCGCGCCGCCGCGTCATAGTCGCCGGCCAGCACGCCCAGGTGGCTGAAGCGGACCAGCGAACCCGCCGCGGGCGGCGACGGCAGCGCCACACTGCCCTGGCCGCCGGTCGCGTTCGTCACGTGGGTCAGGCCGTTGATCGGGCCGAACACCTCCAGCGCGTGCACGTGATGCGCCAGGTTCAGCACGTACTTGCCGCCGCCCGCGCTGTACTTCACGGCCAGCGCGTCGACCGCCGACCGGATGCCCGGGTCCCAGCCGTTCACGGTCAGGCTGGAGTACGCCGGCCGGTGCCCGTACGTCATGACGAAGTTGATCGTCGGGTCCTGAGCCGCCTCGGCCATCAGGGCGTCGGCGACCGGCTGCCACGCCGCCAGCGCGCCGACCCAGATCTCCGGATAGCTGATGAACAGCACACCCCCGGCGCGGAACCATCCCCAGTCCTCGCCCATGCACGTGTTCACCGTGATTCCGCAGCCCGGCGCCTTGACCTGGGTAACGGTGTCCGTCGGCACCGACTGCGGATGCGTGAGGCGGCCACGGCCCTTGTAGTTGGCCAGCGAATCCCGCGGCGTCCCGGCCGGCGCGCCCGGCTGCGGGTTGCCGTACTCGTGATTGCCCCACACCGGCTGGAACGCGGCCGCCGTCGACCAGGCCTGCTGATCGGTGTAATAGGTGTGCACCGCCGGCACCCCGCACACGTTGGCCTCGGAGATGTCGCCGCCGTGCGTGACGAACCGCGGCTGCAGCTGCGCGATGAGCTGATGGGTCTGCGCCACCCACGGCTTGCACGCCGAGCTCGCCGTGTCCCCCACGTCGACCCAGCGGAAACTGCCGATCGGCGCCGTCCGCAGCACGTGATCGACGCCCGCGCCGATCCGGTAGTGATACGCGGTGTCCGGCGCCAGCCCGGTCAGCGTCACCTCGCGGAACGGCCCGGCCGAGTCGACCGGCGTGATCGCCGAGTCCATAGCCACCGCCTGGAACCCGTACGCCTCGGTCAGGCCGTAGGCGATCGCGGAATCGGCGCCGCGCCAGCTCACCACCACCGACCCGGCATCATCGCCGTACGAGTAGTGGATCTCCTCGGCGGTGTCCTCCGCGCCGGCCGGACCGGCGTGCAGCAGAGCCAGGACCAGACCGGCGACCACGGCCGACGTGCCACGCAACAGACCCATTCGGCCATCCGACCACCGCCGCGCGGGCCGGGTGACCGATACCGCTCAGTATCGGTCGCAGTAGCAGGACTTCATCAACGAACGTACCGAGTCCACGTAAGCGGGATTGGGCAGCTCGCCGCTCGCGTATCCTGCGTCGACCGCGCCGCGGCCGGCGTTGTAGCCGGCGATCACCATGTTGAGCAGGCACATGCTGCCGTGCGTCTTGCACTTCTTCGGGCTCAGGTCGTACTTCTTCTTGAAGTACTGGTCCCCGAACGCCTTCGTCAGCCAGGCCAGGTAGTTGGCGCCGACCTGCGCGTTCTGCCGATAGTCCGTCGCGTCGTAGGCCAGCCCGAAGCGCTGGTTGATCATGTCGACGGTGTCCGGCATGACCTGCATCAGGCCGCGCCCGCCATCGCAGTTCACCCAGTTCGAATGCCAGCCGCTCTCCTGCCAGGCGATCGCCTTGACCAGGTCGGCGTTCAGCTTGAGCTGCGGCGCCTCACTGTTCCAATACGTCTTGCCGGCCGCCTTGACCAGCGCCGCCTTCGCCGCCTTGTTCGTCTGCAGCTTGCCCTCACGGTGGGCGCACTCGGGCAGCGTGAAGTTGTTCGGATCCCGGGCCGGGGCCGCCTTCGGCTTCTTCTTCGCGGCGGGCGGCTTCGTCGACGGCGGCGTCGAGCTGGGTTCCTCGACCGGAGTGGGGTCGACCGTCTCGATCGGCGTGGTCGGCTCCGGGGTGGCCGCGACCGGCACCGCGTCGTCCTGCTGCCGGACCAGGCCGCAGCCCAGCGACAACCCGATCAGG
>NZ_JBFAZH010000857.1:0-3409 GCF_040681735.1 Actinoplanes sp. NPDC051633
GGCCGCGGTGCGGGTGTCCTGCTGAGCCGACTGCTGCGATTCGTGCGGCTGGCCGGGGGACGCACCCTCCGCGTGGTCCGGCCGCTCGGTCGGCTTCGGCACCTCCGGCGGTTTCGGCGGCGGCTCCGGTGGCTCCGGTGGCTTGGTTTCCTGAACGTTCTCGGCCATCAGCGAATCAGCCTGTCACCCACTCGACGCTGGACGGACGCTTTCCGGACGCAACGTACTCCTGCACCAGGCGGCGGGCTGTCGCAATGCTGACCCGCGCCTTCTCGGCCGGTACGACGGCCGGCGCGGCGTCCGCGGAATACCACACCGTCAGCGGGGAGTCCGGCGGCAGTTCCACGGCGTACGAACCGTCGGCCAGCCAGCTGACCGCCGCGCGGCCGGCCTCCACGTCGATGTCCACGCGCAGGTCGTCCTCGTCGAACGAACGCTCCTGGTGCAGCCCCCGGGCCCCGACCGGGCCGTAGTACAGCGACTGCCCGTATCGGGCGTCCGCGTTGGGGCGCTCGATCTCCTCGTCGAAGAGCTCGCCGGCCTGCGCCGGATCCGACAGAGGCTCTTGCTGGGCCGAGATGTTGGTCATCACGAGCGTCACCGGATGAGTTCTCCCGTTCCTGTGAAGGTCTTGCTGTAGAAGGTGCGACCACCGTCGACGCTGCCGTAAACGGTCATCGTATCGCCGGCCGGCATCGCGCCCGGTAGCAACTGATCGCAGGTCAGCGGCCTGCCCTTGTCGAAATCCCGAGAGCCGCACGTGGTGTTGTCGAGGACGACGTCCATGTGGCGGGGCTCCCGGGATTCCGCCTCGGCCGCGGAATCCAGCCGCATCTGCTTCGCCGCCCGCATCTCCGCGTCACCCGCGTTGCGTGGCTCGCCGCGCAGCGGCCGGCCGTTCGCATCGTTCAGCCGGCTGAAATCCAGGTCGTTGCCGACGCTGCGGTCCCGGGGGCTGGAGGAGACCGGGGTGGGGGCGGACGAGTCGGCGTCGCCGTACCGGAAAGCGCCGGAGGTCGGGCGGTTGGTGTCCTTCGGCCTGGAGGCGAAGTCCTCTGACTGGGTACGCATCCAGTCCTTCGGCAGTTCGGTACGGCCGACGCTGTCGTACCCGGGGGCGACCGAGTCGAAATGATGCGCCTTCTCGTGCTCGGCCCGCACCGCCTCGCGCGTCTCCTGCCGAGCCGACTGCTGCGTCTCGGGCGGCCGGCCGGGAGTCTCCGAGCGGTCCGACCGCTCGGTCGGCTTCGGCACCTCCCGCGGTTTCGGCGGCGGCTCCGGTGGCTTCGTCTCCTTGACGTTCTCGGCCATCAGCGCACCAGCGGCCCCTGAACACCGTCATCGCCCGGCCGGGCGGGCGGCGGGCCGACGGCCTCGGTCGTGAGTGGTGCGGCGATCAGGAAACGGGCCGGCCAGTGGCACCTGACGAAGTTCTCGGCCAGCATCGTCTCGACCCGCTCGGCCCAGTCGTACGCCTCGAACTCCGCGCCCACCGCCCGCTCCAACGCCCCGGGGACGCGAACTCCCAGCGCCACTTCCCGGCGCACCGAGGCATCCGAGATGTCCCGGTCGAGCCACAGCCGCACGGCCGCGGCCTGCTGGGCGACCGTCGACCCGGGGATCTCCCGGCCGTACACCGAGGCCCACTCCGCGGACCGCGGATGCCGACGCCCAGCGGCACCGTCCACAGAGGCGTCCAGGATGTCGGCGAGCCGCGACCACCGGTACGGCCGGGCCAGATATGTCAGCTCCTCGTCGGCGCAGTCGAACACCCCGTCCAGATAGCCGGTCATCGATCCGAGCACGTGCCCGGCCACCGCCGCCGGACCGGCCTGTGTGGACAGCACCGACGACCGTGCCGCGACCGCCTCGTCCACCGCGTGCGACATCGCGCATTCCCGCAGCCGGGACGGCAGGTCGAGCAGCTGCCGGATCCGGTGCGCCCGCAACGCCGGCGTCGGCCAGCCGGTGAGGTGACCGAGCACACCGAGCTCCGCCCACACCGCCAGCCACGGTTCGTCCTCCAGATATCGCTGCGCCGTCCGCATGTCGCGCAGCGTGCACGCCGTGCTCAGGCACGAGGCCCCGCACGTCTCGCTCCGGCGGCCGATCACCGCGTCGGCCGGGGCGGTCGGCGTCCGCCCGCCTCGTTCGCGGGGCGTGCCGTCGGGCATGCGTACCAGCACGGGTTGGTCCATGCCGTCGGCGAAGACGGCTGCGGTGCCCGGCGGGAGCGTCACCAGAAACTGCGACTGGCGGTCGGTGAGGTTGACGGTGGCACCGACCGCTTCGCGGTCGTCGGCGGCCGGGAGGCGGTGCATGATCTTGACGGCGGTGTTCTTGATGACGTCGGGTACGAGCTTGGCCGGGATCTGCTCGGCGATGACCAGCCCTTCGCCGTAGGCGCGGATCTCGGCCAGCAGCCCGGCGAACAGCTCCACCGCGTGCGACGCCGGACCCGGCTGCTCGGTGCGGCGCAGCAACCGGTGCGCCTCCTCGAAGACACTCAGGTGGCGCAGACCCTGCGCGGCGGCGAAGGGCTGCACGCGCAGGTGCTCGGTCAGCTGGATCAGCAGACCGCCCATCAGGAAGGCCTTGTCGCGGTCGTCGCCGACGTCCTCGATCTCGAAGACCACGTTGTGCCGCATCAGGTCGGCGAGGTTCAGCGGGTGGCCGCCCTCGAAGAACCGGCCGGTGGTGCCGAGACGCAGGCTGGAGAGCCGGACCCGGATGAACCCGCGCACGTTGTCGGTGATCTCCTGGCCGTACCCGATCTGGTCGACCACGAGCTCCGCCGTGCGCTGCAGGTCGCCGAGCGTCGGGTATCGCGGGTGGTGGCCGGGCGCGCGGGCCTCGCTGAGCGCCAGGTCCCAGCCGAGCTCGGTGTAACAGCGGGTCAGCGCGGCGC
This sequence comes from Actinoplanes sp. NPDC051633, assembly GCF_040681735.1. Lineage (NCBI taxonomy): Bacteria > Bacillati > Actinomycetota > Actinomycetes > Micromonosporales > Micromonosporaceae > Actinoplanes > Actinoplanes sp. NPDC051633. Next base: position 2,909 of record NZ_JBFAZH010000857.1, read on the forward strand.
TGAGGACCTGCGGGAACGGCTCCTCGGCCTCGAACGCGGCCAGGAACAGCGACCGGGTCAAGTCCAGGTGGGTCTGCAGCGGGAACCCGTCGGCCGGGCGCAGCGGGTTGAAGCCGGCCGGCGGCGCCTGGGGGTCGCCGGGACGGATCGTGATCACTTGCGAGCCGCCGATCCGGTCGGCCATCTGCCGGTACTCGGCCTTGGCCGGCTCGACCACCAGCCACGGCAGGCGCTCGGCGGTGGCGCCCTCGAGCAGGTGCCGGACCGTCTGCGACTTGCCGGCGCCGGTCGCACCGCAGACGAAGGTGTGCCGGTTCAGGCTGCCGCGCGGGATCTCCAGTGGACCGACCGGTGTCTCGGTGCGGTCCAGCACCGTACCCACGGTCAGCGCGCCCGGGTCGCGGCCGGTGGTCTCCGGCGTGACGTCGAACTCGGATCGCATCGCGAACCGCAGGCCGGGCACCTCCTCGACCGGCGCGACGGCCAGCGAGGCGAGCAGCT
>NZ_JBFAZH010000858.1:0-3404 GCF_040681735.1 Actinoplanes sp. NPDC051633
TTGTATCCATCATTGGCATAGCTCAGTCCGACGCTTTTACGACGACGTGACATTGCCACCCCCCAAATACGCATCTTCATCAAGCTCCGTAAACCTAGGTTTGCCGAAGTCGCCGCCGCCGTCAATCATTGAACCTCTTCCGGGTGCCTAGCCACACAGGAGAGCCGACAACAGAAGGCTCGCGGCCGGGTTTGTGCTGTGTTTCCGCACGGCGTCATGCAGCCACACCAGCGTGATCAACGTGCACTTAAAATCGGCAGTTCCGTGCTTTAGTCTCTCGATCGGCCGCGACGGCATGTGATGTTGTTAGGCGGTGCCCGAGTGCGGTCTGGGCACCACCGCGGCGACCGCACGTGGCTGCCGCAAGCGCCTATACGGTGATCATGTGAATCCATCTGCGTTGGACGCGACCGAAGATCATTTAGGTGCTCCTGATCCATAACAGTCGTTCTATGCCGACCAGGGAAGCGGCTTAGCCAGACGTCCGCTAGTTGACCCCTCAACTGGTCACGTTATGACGTCGAGTCAGCAACGAACCGGTTGATGTCGATCACCTTTCAATATCTTTCGAGCATTTTCGCAGCTCAACGGCGTACGAAGAGATCAATGCTACCGATTGATCCGCGAAGACATCGTGCACGTAACTGACCTGGGACTAATCACCGGCGCCGCCAGGGGGCCGCGCCGGCAGGGGTAAAGGAAGCATGGGAATGCTTGCAACCGCTGTAAAGGTTGCGGTCGGGGCTCTGTTGCGTCGGCGGATCCGAAGATCAAGGCAGGCCTGAGCGGTGGAGCACGCAGCGCGCCGTCGTGTCTGGTCGCCTCCTTCGTCCGCGTTCGCCGGCTTCCGGTTCCCGGCCGAGGTGATCGTGGTGGCAGTCCGCTGGTACCTGCGCTACGGCCTTTCCTACCGCGACGTCGAGGAACTGCTCGCCGAACGCGGCGTCCAGGTCGACCACGTCACGGTGTACCGGTGGGTGCAGCGGTTCACCCCACTGCTGGCCGACGCCGCCCGCTTCGCCCAGCACGCACCGGGCGACCGGTGGTTCGTCGATGAGACCTACGTGAAGGTCAACGGCGTGTGGCGCTACGTCTACCGAGCCATCGACCAGCATGGCCAGGTCATCGACGTGCTCCTCTCGGCCCGCCGAGACGCGACGGCGGCGCGCCGGTTCTTCACCCGAGCATTGTGCACGCTCAAGGTGATCCCGACGGAGGTGGTCACCGACGCGGCGCCGGTCTACTCGGCCGTGCTCGATGAGCTGCTGCCGGCGGCGTGGCATCACGTCGAGCAGTACGCGAACAACCCGATCGAGGCCGATCACGGTCACCTCAAGCACCGGCTGAGACCGATACGCGGACTCCAAACCGATCGGACCGCGCACGTGGTGATCGCCGGCCACGCCTTCGTCCAGAACCTGCGCCGCGGACACTACGAACTAGGAATGGACGCCAGTCCCGCCCTGCGAATCCAAGCCGCGTTCACCGACCTCGCCCGAGCCATCTGGTACCACGTTCTGCCGGCTACGGCTGTCCACAGTTCTCGTAACGCAACAGAGCCTCGCTCTGCATGGCCAGTACATATCGGCCGTTGGGAGAGATGAGGCGCTCGCCGGCGGCGAGCCGCTGGCCCGGATTGAGGCGGTCGATGTTCGCGGCCGCATCGGCGTTCAGGACGAAACTCTGCCCGAGGGCGACTCCGGCGGCCAAGATCGCGGAAATACCGATCATGCGAATGCGGCGGCGCGGTGCACGGTGTGAATTCATGCCCTGCAGCAGACCCCCGCCACCGAAGGTGCGGTAGTTGACCCCTGAACCTGTCACGGAACGGAGTCAACTTGATGACAGATCAACGGATGACGATCACTTTGTATGGGCATCAGAGGTGTATAACCTCAGCTCAGGCTGACTTTGTGAGATAGGGGACCCTCTTTGATGTGGGCGAAGATCAATCACGTACAGCGATACGGGCAGGTTTACTGTGACGCGTTGCTTGGGGGAAGGAAAGTGCGGGGCATGTGGGGGAAGTCAGACGGAGTCGTCGTCACGCACAGGGGCGGCCTGTGGCGACTCTGGGTGGGTGAATCGCTCACGATCGGAAGAAGTAAAATTGTTCGGTACGGCTCGGTGATCCGGAGATCTCTCGACACGCATGCCTGTTGCGCGTCGATTCCGGATTCGTGACCGTCTTCAACGAGTCACACCAGAAGCCTCTCGCAGTGCGCCCGCCGGTCGGGGAAGATCGCCGCGTCGGTCCGGCGGCGGCGACGACCTCGTTGCCGTACCCGGTCTTCGACGTGGTCTTCGCCGGCACCGACGATCGGCCGGTGAGCGTACGTGTCGACGCCCGCGGCCTGGTGCCGCCGCAGCCACCGGCCGTGCTCGCCGAGGAGGGCCGGACCCGCGGCGCCGAGGACCCCGGCACGGATCTTCACGTGCCGAACCTGGGCGGGCCGCGAGCGGTACGCATGCAGGCGGCGTTGCCGACCCGGGCGCAGCGGACCGCGTTGATCGCGATGTGCGAGTTGATGTTGACCCGAAACGGCGCTTACGCCCGGCCGCTGTCCACAGTTGAGCTGGCGGAACGGCTAGGCCTGAAGCCAGACTACGCCCGCAACATCATCAAGGACGTGCGGCACCGATTGGCCGAGTCGGGCGTTCCCGGCCTGGTCTCCACGGACGGCACGGCCATCGGGCGTACGGATTTGCGCCTGGCCCTTGCTCGTTGGGCCGTCGAGCGGGGTGCCGTGACCGTGACCGACCTGGCGCAGCTGCCGCAGCGTCCGGAGCCGGTCCGGTGAGTGGGCGGCACGGATACGTCCCGGACGAGCCGGAGACAACCGGCCGGCCGGCGATGTCCCAGCAGCACACCCGGTCTGGCGGGAGGTTCGCCGGAGGCGTCGACCATCCCGACGCGTACGAGCTGATCGGTGACGGTATCGCCGGGACGCCTGTTGGACTGGAACAAGGTTCCCGCCCGCTCAGTTGCGCACCTCGGTCAGCCCTAGTGCGTAGGCACGGGCCAGCACGCCAGTGGCTTTGGCGGTCAGCTCGTCAGCCGTGCCGCAGAGCGGGCAGGCCGGCAGCAGCTTCAGCACACCGTCGCGGGTGCCAATCAGCACCTGCTTGCCGTCGCCGGTGAAGCCGACACTGAGCACCTCGCTGCCGACGTCGTGGTATTCACCGGCCGGGTTAAGCGTCTCGCCCGGGCGCCAGAATCGCACCCGGCCATCGGAGAAGACGCGTACGCCCACCCCGCCATCGGCCGTCATGGCCACCGCACGTACCAGCTCGCCGCTGCCCGCTGGCTGCTGATGATAAACGACTTTCCACCCCTGACCGTCGCCGTGCAGCTCGGTGGTGCAGCTGATGTGCGCCGATCCGTCGCCTCCGGCGGCCACGAT
>NZ_JBFAZH010000859.1:0-3403 GCF_040681735.1 Actinoplanes sp. NPDC051633
CCGGCCCGTGACCGGCTGCGGGTGCGGTTCGGGGTGGGCGCCGACGGGGTGCCGGTCGAGCTGGACCTCAAGGAGTCGGCGCAGGACGGGATGGGGCCGCGCGGCCTGCTGATCGGCGCGACCGGGTCGGGCAAGAGCGAGCTGCTGCGCACGCTGGTCCTCGCGCTGGCCGCCACCCACTCCCCCAGCGAGCTGAACTTCGCGCTGATCGACTTCAAGGGTGGCGCCACCTTCGCCCGGATGGACGCCCTGCCGCACACCAGCGCGGTGATCACCAACCTGCAGAACGCCCTCCCGCTCGTCGACCGGATGACCGACGCCCTCAACGGTGAGCTGATCCGCCGCCAGGAGCTGCTGCGCGCGGCGGGCAACTTCAGCTCGTTCCACGACTACGAGCGCGCGCGGGCCGCCGGTGCCCGCCTGCCCGAGGTGCCGACCCTGCTGGTGGTGTGCGACGAGTTCAGTGAGCTGCTGTCGAAGAAGCCCGACTTCATCGACATGTTCGTCCAGATCGGACGGCTGGGCCGCTCGCTGGGCGTGCATCTGCTGCTGGCCTCGCAGCGCCTCGACGCGGGCGGGCTGCGCGGGCTGGACGGGCACCTGTCGTACCGGATCGGGCTGCGGACCTTCTCGGCCACCGAGAGCCGCGCGGTGATCGGGGTGACCGACGCGTTCGAGCTGCCGAAGGCGCCGGGCCACGGCTATTTCCAGTACGGGACCGAGCCGCTGATCCGCTTCCGGTCCGCCTACGTGTCCGGCGTGCACCAGCGTCGCTCGCTCAACACCCCGGCCGTGGACCGGGTCGAGATGCTCGACTGGACCACCGGATACCTCCCGCCGCCGGTTGCCGCGAAGGCCGATTCGGCGGAGACCGGCGACAGCCTGCTCGACATCCTGGTGGGCCGGCTGACCGGGCGCGGCTCGGCGCATCAGGTGTGGTTGCCGCCGCTGTCCGACCCGCCGGCCCTCGACGAGCTGCCGTCCACCGGACCGCTGCGGGCGAGCATCGGCATCGTGGACCGGCCCTTGGACCAGCGCCGCGACCCGCTCGAGCTGGACCTGTCGGCGGGCGCCGGGAACGTGGTCATCACCGGCGGGCCGCGCAGCGGCAAGAGCACCGCGCTGCGGACCATCATCTGCGCGCTGGCGCTGGGCAACCGGCCGCGGGACGTCCAGTTCTACTGCCTCGACTTCGGCGGTGGCGGGTTGGCGGCGCTGCGCGGACTCCCGCACGTCGGCGGCGTCGCGCACCGGCAGAGCACCGGCGCGGTCCGGCGCACGGTGGCGCAGGTTGCCGGAGTGCTGGCCGAGCGCGAACGGCGGTTCGCCGAGCACGACGTGGACGGGATCGCGTCGTACCGCGCGGCTCGCGACCGGGGCGAGTTCGCCGACGACCCGTACGGCGACGTGTTCCTCGTGGTGGACGGCTGGCCGACGTTGCGCAAGGAGTTCGAGGACCTCGAAGGGGTGGCGTCGGACCTGGCGGCGCGCGGGCTCGCGTACGGCGTGCACCTGATCGTCACGTGCGGCCGCTCGTTCGATCTGCGACCGGCGACGCGGGACCTCTTCGGCTCGCGGATCGAGCTGCGCCTCGGCGATCCGGTGGACACCGCAGTGGACCGGATCGCGGCGACCCGGGTGCCGGCCGACGCGCCGGGCCGCGGGGTGGCCGTGACCAAGCACCAGATGCACCTGGCGTTGCCGCGGGTCGACGGGGTGCACGGCGAGCAGGGCCTGCGCGAGGCGACGGCGGCCCTGGTGTCCTCCCTCGCATCGTCCGCAGAGGATCGGGCCCCGCGTCTGCGGCTGCTGCCGGGACAGTTGCCGTTCACCGCGCTGCCGCCGGTCGACGAGGGCATGGCGCTGTCGATCGGCATCAACGAGCAGGATCTCGGCCCGGCGCGGGTGGACTTCGCGGCCGAGCCGCACCTGCTGCTGCTCGGGGACACCAAGTCGGGAAAGACCGGGTTCTTGCGTACGCTCGCCCGCCGCATCACCGACTCGCACACCCCGGCGCAGTCCCGGATCCTGCTCGTCGACCACCGCCGCAGCCTGCTCGGCGAGGTCGCCGGCACCCACCTGCTGGGCCACGGCACCGACAGCACGACGACCCGGCGGCTGATGACCGAGGCGGCCGAGGGCATGAGGGAACGGGTCCCCGGCCCGGATGTCACCCCCGAGCAGCTGCGCCGGCGCTCGTGGTGGCGCGGGTCGTCCTGGTCGACGACTACGACCTGGTACGACCTGGTGGTCAGCTCGCTGGACAACCCGCTGCAGCCGCTCATGGAATACCTGCCCCAGGGCCGCGAGCTCGGCCTGCACGTGGTGGTGACGCGACGCAGCGGCGGCGCCGGCCGGGCGCTGTTCGAGCCGTTCCTGGCTCGGCTGCGCGACGTCGGCTCGCCCGGCCTGATGCTCTCCGGCGACCGCAACGAAGGCCCGCTGCTCGGCGGCCACAAACCGGAGTCGCTGCCGCCGGGCCGCGGCCGGCTCATCACGCGCGGGGACCCGCCCCGCATGGTCCAACTGGCTTGGCTTCCCCCGACGGAATGAGGATCGATATGGGTGGATTCATGGAGGCGGACACGGGCTACCTGCTCGAGGTCGCCGATCAGCTCGACCCGGCGCCGGCGACCGCTGCGTCGGCGGCCGCCACCGAGGCGCGGGGCCTGGCACCGGCATGCGGCGATCCGCTGCCGGGCTGTCAGGCGTTCAACGCCGCGGTGGTCGAGGTGGCGGATCAGATCGTCGCCTTCTGCGACGAGGTCGCGCAGGGCATCGAGGCGTACGCGTCGGTCGCCCGGGAGAGCGCCGGCATGTATCAGACCGCGAACGACAACGGACGGGACACGTTTGCCGTGGGGAGAGGGCTGTGGGCATCGCCGAGCTGATCGCAAGGATGCAGGAGCTGTACGCACGGGCCGAGGCGCAGCTCGCGCACGTCGACCCGCTGACCCGCAGCCGCCAGGCGTGGGAGGCGGTGCGCACCGGCATGCAGGACACGTCGGCGCTGCTGCGCCAGAAGTCGGGCGAGATCGAGCCCGGGTGGCCGGACGACGCGGGCCACCTCTACGCCTCGCGGCTGGCGAAGTCGTCGGCCACCGTGCGGGGATGGGAGGAGACCCTCGCCGCGGCGGACATCCCGGCGCTGGTCACCGACCTGGCCGGGGCCATCACGACCACGGCGGACGCGGTGCGGGCGCTGTGGGACCAGTTCGTCGCGCTGCTGACCCGGATGGGTGCGCTGGCCGGTGTGCCGGGCGGCGCGAAGCGGCCGTCCAGCTCCCGCAGGAGGCCGTCCGCCGTTTCGACGATCGCCGCCAGCTCCTTGGTCAGCGCCTCGAACTGCGCCGCGCCGCCCGGCACACCGGCCAGCGCACCCATCCGGGTCAGCAGCGCGACG
>NZ_JBFAZH010000860.1:0-3400 GCF_040681735.1 Actinoplanes sp. NPDC051633
AGCTACTGCCGCTGGCCATGTCCACCGTCGAGGTCAGCTGAGCCACCGGCCCCAGCTGAGCGGTCAACGCCAGCGAGACCACGGGCCGCCACGGCGGCCCGGACGCCCCGAGATGGGGCGCCTCACAAGCTCGGCCGGGCGAACCGGCCGCCATTGCCTCTTCCACCCGCCTACACGGAGGTACTACACGCATGCACCCACTGTGGTTCCGGCTCGACGACGTCCTCCCGTTGGCCGAGCACGCCATGTCCTGCCCCACCCACCGCATCACCGGCGCACAAGCCCATGCCGCGGCCCCGACCGGCCCGGCCCTGGTGTGGACCAGCAGCCCGGTGATGGACCTGCTCACCTCCAACGGTGTCCCGGCCTGGTACGGCGAGCACGGCACCGTCCACGCCGCCGAGGCCTACACCTGGCGCGACACCAGCGGACGCTACGGCGTCTCCCGCCGCCGCCCCGACGACACCGGCTACCTACCCCTGACCCGGCCCGACGGCAGCCCCAGCCCGGTGCTCGACCTGCTCCGCAGCGCCCGCCACAACGCGCACAGCTGGATCACCATCGACATCGGACCCGCCGCGGATCGCCTCATCACCGCCGACCACGTTCACGCCGTCACCGGCCGGCACGACCTGGTCCCGGCCGGCACCACCTGGAGCCCGGCCGAGGTCACCTGCCCGAGCGTCGACTACCAGCCCTACCCGGCGCTGGTCGCCGACGCCTACACCACCGACGCCGGTGACCTGCTCGCCCGCTTCCACCGGACCACCATCGCCCGGATGACCGCCGACCTGCGCGCCCTCCACGCCAACCCGGACGCCGACACCGACCCCATGCCCGGCGAATACCCCGTCCTGTGGCTGGACCGCGACGTCCTGACCGTCGCCGAACACGGCGACGGGCAGCAGTCGTCGAGGATCACCGACCACCTCACCCCCGACGACGACGGCTACTACCCCCTCGGCGCCTACCTGTGGCCCTGGCAGCACGCCGACCCCACCCAGCCCTACCGGCCGTGACCGCAACTGTCACCGCCAGCAGTCGGTGACAGGTCGCTGCACCGCCGCCGGACGCCGGCGCGCAGACACGCACCACCACTACAAGCACGCACCACCACTACAAGGAGGACAACACCCGATGGCCACCCGCACCGAGGAGATCGTCATCGACGACCTCGACGGCAGCACCGACGACGTCGGCACCTGCCGCTTCACCATCGACGGCGTCGAGTACAAGATCGACCTGTCCGCAGCGAACCGGCAACGTTTACAGGACGCCCTCACCCCGTTCATCACCGCCGCCCGACGGCTGCCCAACCGCCGACCCAGCACGGCCGGCCGGACCCAGGCGGTCAGCGCCCACGCCGTGCGGGTGCGCCGCTGGTGGGCCGAACATCAGACCACCCTGCAGCTGCCGGCGTGGCGGGCCAACGGCCGGGTCCCGAAGGCCGTCTACCAGGCCTTCAACGCGAACTGACCGCCACCGCACCGCCTCGGGCACACCCGAGCACGGCGCAACCCGCCGGCAGACAGCGCCCGTCGCAGCCTCCGACCGCCGCGCTCGAACGCCCAGCGCACTTGACCACGCGATACGTCGAAGCGTGGATCAGTGCACCCTCCGGCACCACCCGCCGACCCGCAGACCCGCGCCATCCGAGCAGAAAGGACACACCAGTGATGGCCTCACCCGCGACCACCGTAGCCACCGTGGCTCCGGCCCACAGCGCTTTCCGCGTCCTGATCGCGCTCGCCGACCTCGGCGAAGCCACCGCCGCCCACGTCGCCGAACACACCGGCCTGGCCTACTCCACCGTGACACCGAAACTGCGCGCCTGGGAAACCAGCGGGCACGCCGAGAAGTACCGCAACGACCACCAGCAAACCCTGTGGCGGCTCACCGACACCGGCCGCGCCACCACCGCACCGCCCCCAGGTACCAGCACGCCATCGGCGGACGACAGCCGTCAGCAACCCAGCCACAACGGCCTCGACACCGGCCTCGACACCGGCACGGCGACCGCAACACCGGCTCCCGCCGACACCGGACCGCACACCGGCTCCACCGACGACACCGGCCCGTCACCAGATGATGAGAGGTCCGTCGCCGGCGCCAGCCAGATGCCGACCGACGACGACCGGGCCGCGGCGCCCCCCACTGTGGACAGCGTCGCCGCGAACAGTGCCGCCCCGCACGACGACGGCGACCACACGAACGGCGACCATACGAACGGCGACCGCGGCGCCGATGGCGCAGCCGCGCCGGGTGACCGGCGGCCGAAAGGCTCCCTGCGCGGCGCCATCTTCGACATCCTCGAGGCCCACCCAGGCCAGGGCTACAAGGTCAGCGAACTATGCAAGCTGATCGACCACGCCAACGAGGGCACCGACGCGAAGAAAGCCAGCGCCGGAGCAGTAGCCAACGCCGCGCACAAACTCGTCGAGAACGGCCAAGCCCTGCTGCTGGCGGACAAGCCCGCCACCTTCCGGCTGGCCGCCGCCGGCACCTGACAACCGGCACCTGACAACCAGCACACCCGTCTCGGGTAGCCCGGGGGCAGGCGTCGAACTTCCCGGCTCACGCCCGCCCCCGGTGCTCCTTGCATGAAAGGAGCTCGTTGAAGTGTCTCCCATCCTCACGTCGATCGTCACCGCCCTCGGCGGTGTCCTCGCCGGACTCGCCGCCGCAGGCATGATCCTGTGGCGCCAGCAGCAGAGCTTGAACCGCTGGCAGCACCTCGCCCACCACGACGACACCACCGGCATGCCCAACCGGCGCGCCCTGCTGGCAGCGCTGCGCCGCGCGCTGCGCAACGGCGACCACGTCGGCCTGATCGTGCTCGACCTCGACGGATTCAAAACCATCAACGACACCTACGGCCACGAAGACGGCAACCACGTCCTCGCCGCCGTCGGCCGCCGCCTCACCGCCCTCACCCATCCGGTGCGACTGGCCGCCCGGTTGTCCGGCGACGAATACGCCCTGCTCGTCACCGGCACCAACACCGAACACGTCGCCTACGCCGCCAACACCGCCTGGCAGGCGGTCGGCCGCGACCCGATCCCCGTAGCTGACACCTACCTGAAGGTGTCTGCCAGCGTCGGGCACGTCACCGCCGGAACCGGCGCCACCCCAGCCGACCTGCTCCGCGCCGCCGACATGGCCATGTACGAGGCGAAACAAACCGGCACCGGCATCCACGCCGCGACCACCCACAGCCCTCGCCTGCCGCGGCACACCCGCTACCGCGACCTGCCGCGCACCTGACCACCCACTCAATCACCACCCAGCGGATCCCGGTCGGTCCCCTGACCGACCGGGTCTTCGCCGTGCCTATTCGCCGTGCCCAAAGGAGGTGACCGGCCATGACCACCCGAACACTGTCCGGGCTCACCATCGCGGT
>NZ_JBFAZH010000861.1:0-3399 GCF_040681735.1 Actinoplanes sp. NPDC051633
GTGACGACAAGAGCCGCGGGGTGTACGACCACCGCGATCCGCACCGTGGAAGCCGCGCTGTGCTTGACGACGTTGGTGAGTGCCTCGGCGCAGAGGTAGTAGACCGCGACCTCGATCTCCGGGCCGAAGCGCTCATCGGGCACCGTCAGGTCGACCGCGACGGGACAGCGGCCCGACAGTGCGGACAGGGCGGGAGCGAGTCCGCCGGCCAGCTCGTGCGGATACAACCCGCGGGCCGCATCATGCAGGTCGAGCAGGGTGCGCCCGAGCTGATCCCGTGCCCTCGCCACATGGGCGTCACCATGCCGTGCGATCCGGTCCAGAACGTCGGACATCTCCAGCATCGGTGCCTCGGCAACGGTGGACAACCGTCGCTCCAGCCGGTGCCGCTCGCCGTCGACGGCCTGCTGCAGCCGGCGCCGCGACGCCGTCACCTCCGCCACCCGTGCCCGGATGCCGTCCTGCAGTCCGGCATGAGCCGACATCAGCCGACCGGCGGCGGAGACCGCCTCCGCCACCGTGGCGCCCGCGCCGACAGCGGAGTCGTGCAGCAGAGCGGCGAACGGCCGGCCGTCCCGGTCGATCCTGGTCAGCGTCCGTCCGCTGCGCGCGGCCGGTTCCGTCAGCACATCGCCGGCGTCGTCGACGTAGGCCGCGCGCGACGCCTGCCAGAAGCCGAGGCGTGTGGCAGGGTCGCCGATCAGGTCGGCCAGCGCGGCGCGAAGGGGAGCGGACCGGTTGCTGCCGAGGTCCACCACCAGATCGGTCACGGCCGTCACACCGACGGGGCGGAGACCGGCCCACAGGAAACCCGCGGCGACGACCAGAGCCACCTCGTACCCGAGCAGCGACGGCAGGCCGGCCGACCCGGGCGGCAGGGTCAGCCGCGCGACGGCGCCCAGCACCACCACCGCGGACAGGCCCGCGCCGATGCCGGACGCGGTTCGGCGGCTGCGCCGCCCGCGTACCCGTGCTTGCCACAGACCGGCCACCGACACGCCGGCGGCAAGGCCGCCCAGCACAACCGTCGGCACCTCGCCGTGCCAGATCGGCGGAACCACCGCCGCCGTGTAACCCGCCCCCACCAGCAGCCAGCCGGTCCGGGACGCGGGACGGCCCTCCGGGAACGAGACGAGCAGATGAACCAGGACTCCGCGATGCCAGTACGCCGCCTCCGGCGCCACCGTCCCGGCGAACCAGGTCAGCCCGGTCGCGATCAGCAGCACGCCGGCGTGCCGCCGGCGCGCCACCGACGACGCACCGGCGGCGAGCAGGACCAGCCCCACGGCGAGGTCGGGCGCCCACAGCAGCGGCCGGCCGGCATCGAATGCCCACAGGTCGGCCGCGACGCCACCGGCGGCACCGATGACCGCGACCGTGAGCCAGAGGCGCCGCATCGCACACCTAACCCAGCAGGCGTCGCAACGACGCGCCGCTCAGGTCCGCCTTGGGCAGGAAACCCCGCACCGGGGCGTGCCGCAGGCGGGCGCCGTAGGCCTCGGCGTTCCGGCTGGACACCAGCACGACCATGGGGGGCGTGCGCACCGATGCGACCGCCTCGGCCACCGTGATGCCGTCGACATCCGGTAGCCGGACGTCCAGCAGCACCACCTGTGGACGCAAGATGCCGACGGCGTCGATCGCCTCCGCTCCGGTGCCGGCTTCGCCCACCACGTCGAAACCGTCCGCCTCGAGCAGAGCCCGCACCGAGATCCGGAACTCGGCATGATCGTCAACCACCAGAACGGTGTGCCGCACGGGTCCATCATCCGCCGCCGGCCCCCGGATGACACCGTGGCTGGCCACAGTCCCTGTCTGCGGGCGCGAACGCCGCCGGCCCTCGGCGTGATTCTCGGCGCTCGTTCGGCAAGGCGAGACTTACCAGCGAAGGCGGCGTGGCTGGACATCCGTCGGGGTGATCGCGAACCACGTGTCGGCCGCGCCGTCCCCGGTGGTCTGGCCGGGCCGGTCCGCTCCGTACCGGTACACCGGGCAGCCGTTGATGGTCAGGTGCCGGTGACCTCCGGCGCGTTGCAGATATCCGAGGATGCGGGGGTCCACGCCGGGGAGCGTCGGGTTGTGGTCGTGATCGACGATCGGCCAGTCCGGCGGTGCGCCGGCGTCGCAGGTGAGCAGACGGCGATCGGGTACGGGGTCGATGCGCGGGTCGGTGCGCCGCTGGGCTATCGGCAGCCGGGTTTCGTCGTAGCGGTACAGCGTGAATCCGTCGCGGTCGATCACGGCGGTTGCCGGGCTCGGCGCCGGTGGCGCCGGGGGATCGGCCGTACCGACCACACTGACGATCACCGCAACGGGCACTGCTACCAGGGCACCCAGCGACCACGACCCTTTTGTAGGCATGACGTCCTCCTGCCGTTGACCGAGAGTGGTTACAGGAGGAGCGTGGCCGCGCCTGGATGGCGCCGCTATTAGCGGTTCCGCGTATGCCCCGTGTCTGCCGCCTGTCATCGGCGCGGACCGAGGTTTAGGCTCGTTGTGGAGGCTGAGATGGCCGGTCGCATGATGATCACCGAGCGCGATCTTCACACCATGCTGGGCATCGTTGCCGGTGCCGATGACCGCAACGCCGACGATGCCTTGCCGCATTCGATATTGGCGGCGCTTCAGCAATTGATTCCGTGCGAGAACGTCACCTTCGCCCTGCTGGACTCGTCTTGCCAGGTCACCGACTTCGAGCAGGAGGTCGGCGAACTGGGTCTCAAGGGAGACGCGTTAGAGGCATGGTCGGCCGCGTTCTGGAGCCTCTACTGGGAGAGTCCGGTCTGTTGCTACCCGGAGCTGACCGGTGACCTCACGACGATCCGTACGATCTCGGACTTCCATTCCGACCGCGAGCTGCACGCCACCCCGATCTTCAGCGAGTGCTTCCGGCTGGAGGGTGTGGAGCGCGCGCTGTTCCTGTGCCTGCCGAGTCAGCCCGGGCGGACGCTTCGGGTGATGTTCTTCCGCGGGCGCGGATCCGACTTCTCCGACCGTGACCGGGGCCTGCTCGCCCTGTTGCGGCCACACCTCTACGAGGCGTATCAGCGGCAATGCCGACGACAACGCACAACGCCCGTTCTCACGACCCGCGAACGTCAGGTGCTCCAGCTGGTCGCCGCCGGCCACACCAACAGGCAGATCGGCCGGCGTCTGTCCATCACCGAGGCCACCGTCCGCAAGCACCTCGAGCACATCTTCGAACGCCTACAGGTCACCAGCCGCACCTCCGCCGTGACCCGGGTCCTGGGCCCCTGACCGACGATCTCGGAAGCCTCGGACTTCCGGTCCGGGCCGCGAACCGCATCGTAACGGCGTGTTGGAGGGCTGCTTCCGCTCGTCGACGTCCCCGACCGACGACCACGCTGCCGCTCGTCCTCGGCGACGCGCGGCGTCCGT
>NZ_JBFAZH010000862.1:0-3391 GCF_040681735.1 Actinoplanes sp. NPDC051633
CTACCACTTTTCGCTTGCGCTACGTCGCGGGACCCTCGCGGGCTCGGCGGCCGCTGCTTTGGCGGCTAGCGGCCTCGGCGGCCGCCGGCTCGGGTGCCGGCGCTGAACGCCGCCGCGCCGCGGGCCGGCTTGTGGGCGGTCGCAGCCGCCGCGCGGCCGGAACCCCCCGAACGGCCGGAGCCGCCCGAGCCGCCCGAACGACCGCCGGTGCTCGCGCGGGACGTTCCGGCGTCGGGGCGCTGCCGCGACCGCGGGCGGCCGCCGCCGTTGCGGCCGTGCCCGGCCGTGGTCTCGGTCGCCGCCGCGGCGGTGAGCGTCGGGTCTGTGCGGAAGGTGCGCTCGCCCGGCGCCAGCTCGGCCAGCACCGAGTCACCCGGGCGGGTCCGCGTCGTGGTCGGCTTGATGCCGGCCTTGCGGGTGAGATCGCGCACATCGCCCTGCTGGTCGTCGGTCATCAGCGTGATGACCGTGCCCTGGGCGCCGGCCCGGGCGGTTCGGCCCGAGCGGTGCAGGTAGGCCTTGTGCTCCACCGGCGGGTCGGCGTGGATCACCAGCGCGATGTCGTCGACGTGGATGCCACGCGCGGCGATGTCGGTGGCCACGAGCGTCTCGGCGGTGCCGCCGGAGAACGCCGCCATGTTGCGGTTGCGGGCGTTCTGCGCCAGGTTGCCGTGCAGCTCGACGGCCGGCACGCCGGCCGCGTTGAGCTGGCGGGTCAGCACCTTGGCGCGGCGCTTGGTGCGGGTGAAGACCACCGAGCGGCCGGGCGCGGAGAGCAGGTCGACCAGCACCGGGAAACGATCGTCGTGGCGTACGTGCAACACGTGGTGGGCCATCTCGATCGGCGCCTCGGCGGCCGAGTCGACGTGGTGCGTGACGGGCCGGTGCAGGAAGCGCTTGACCAGCACGTCCACGCCGCCGTCGAGGGTGGCCGAGAAGAGCATCCGCTGCCCCTCGCTCGGCGTGGCGTCCATCAGCCGCCGCACCACGGGCAGGAAGCCGAGGTCGGCCATGTGGTCCGCCTCGTCGAGCACGGTGATCTCCACCCCGCCGAGGTCGACGTGACCGCTCTGCAGGTGGTCGAGCAGCCGGCCCGGGCAGGCGACCAGCACGTCGACGCCGCCCCGCAGGCCGCTGATCTGCGGCCCGGCGCCCACGCCGCCGAAGACGGTGAGCGTGCGCAGGCCGAGGGCCTGGGCCAGCGGCGCCATGGCGGCCTCGATCTGGGTGGCCAGCTCGCGGGTCGGCGCCAGGATCAGCGCGCGGGGGCGGCGGGGCCGGCGCGGGGTGCCGGAGGCGGCCAGCCGGGCGATCACCGGCAGGGCGAATGCGTACGTCTTGCCGGAGCCGGTGCGGCCACGGCCGAGCACGTCACGGCCGGCGAGAGAATCCGGCAGCGTCGCCGCCTGGATCGGGAAAGGGTCGGTGATGCCGCGGGCGGCAAGTGTCGCGGCGAGCTTCGCGGGCACGCCGAGGTCGATGAATGACGACATGTAAGGGTTTGACTCCGAACGCTTGATGGTCGTCCTGCCCGGCGCAGACCCGTCGCGGGTCGCGGCGCGTGGTGGTCGATCCGAAGACGGCCCGAGGCAAGACTGTGCGGGCCGCGAGATCAAGTGTACGCCCTCGCCGCGGATGCAACTGATCTGCACCCGAAACCGACCTTTTTCGCACTCAGCGTGACTCACCTTCAGAACCAGCGCCGGACACCCCCCGCCCCGGCCCTGGTACCTCAGGAGTCCACCATGAGTGGTGACCGCCGCCGCGACGACATCGTCACAGCGCATATGCCTCTCGTCGGCCATCTCGTGCGCGAGATGCTCGCGCGGGTGCCCGCACACGTCAGCCGCGACGACCTGCTGTCCGCCGGATACACCGCCCTGGTCGCCGCCGCCCGCGGCTTCGACGAGGACCGCGGCGTGCCGTTCGCCCGCTTCGCCGCCGCCCGGGTGCGGGGCGCCCTCCTGGACGAGCTGCGCGGCCTCGACTGGGCCAGCCGCTCGGTGCGCCAGCGCGCCCGCCGCACCGACTTCGCCCGCCAGGAGCTGACCGCCGAGCTGGGGCGTACGCCCAGCGTCACCGAGGTGGCCGAACGTCTCGGCTGCCGGGTGGAGGACATCGAGGCGGCCGACGACGACGTGCATCGTGCGGTGGTGTTCAGCCTGCAGGGCTTCGCCACGGCCGGCGCCGACGACATGGTCACCGAGCCGAGCGCCGGACCGGAGGAGATGCTGGTCCGCCGCGAGCGGATGGGCTACCTCGCCCACGCCGTCGAGGCGCTGCCCGATCGGCTGCGCGCGGTGGTCCGGGGCTACTTCTTCGAGGAGCGGCCGATGGCGCAGATCGCGGTGGAGCTCGGCGTCACCGAGTCGCGCGTGTCACAGCTGCGCTCCGAGGCGCTCGTGCTGCTCCGCGACGGCCTGAACACGCACCTGGACCCGGCGCTGGCCATCCCGATCAAGGACGGCTGCGTGGCCCGGCGCCGCGCCGCGTACTTCGACTCGATCGCCGCCCGCGGGACGCTGCGGGAGCGGCTGGCGGTGACCGACCTCGACGGCCTGCCGGTCGCGGCATGAGAAACGCCCCCGCCGGACGAGCCGGCGGGGGCGCAACGGGAAGACGTCAGGCGTTGGCGCAGGTGCCGGCCTTCTTCTGAGCGGCGATCGCCCGGGCCGCGCCCTGCTTGTAGAGCGCGAGACCCTCGGCGGCGGGCTCGAGCTTCCAGGCGTTGGCCTCGTAGACCATGGTGTACGACTGGGCCGCGACCAGCTGCTTGGCGATCACGACCGCCTTGTCGGTGCCCTCCATGCGGGCGCTGGTCAGGCTGATCGCGAGGCCCTTGCGGGAGCAGGCCTCGTTCAGCTTGATGTAGTCCGCCTTGCTGATCGCCTGCTTGCCCTTGGCGGTGTACATCTCCCAGGCGCCGGCGAAGTCGCCGCCGCTGAACCGGTCGAAGACGGTCTGGGCGGCTGCTCGCGCGCCCTCCACGGTCTTGGGCTCGGGGCCGCCGGCCGCTGCGGCGGCGGAGTTGCCGGCCGGGGCCTCGTCATCGGAGCAGCCGGCGGAGAAGCTGAGGGCGGCCACGGCGATGAGGGCCAGCGCGCCAACACGTCGGAACGGGTGGATGTGGTTCATGACCGGACTAATCGAGATCGGCCGTTCGGCGTAACGGGCCGGAGTGGAACCTGACGGATTCCGGACACTCGCGGACAGGCCGTAACCTCCGCCACGAACGTGCCGCGGCGCGCATTCATCGGCTAAGCTGATGCATTTGCTGGACACGAAAAAAGCGCCCACAAAAGGGGCGCCGACGCCGTGAATGATACCACATCAGGGAGTGGCTTTCTCAAGCTCCGCCGCCGGGACTCAGCCGGAATTACGAAGCGAGGAC
>NZ_JBFAZH010000863.1:0-3388 GCF_040681735.1 Actinoplanes sp. NPDC051633
TGCCGGGTGACAGGGCGAGACGGAGGCCGACCAGTGCGTCGAGGTCGATGACGACGCCAGTCCAGGCCACTAGAGCAAGTGCAGAGCGACGGTCGACTCGGCGCCGATACGCCCTGACCGGCCTGTTGATCTGCTCCGTCTGCGACCGGCGGCTGACCGGCCATTGGGTCAACGGACGACCCGGCTACCGCGGCCGCCACGGCCACACCAGCGCCCACCCCGCCAACGCCAGCACGCCCCGCTGGATCTACTGGTCGGAAACCCGGCTCGTCGAAACAGCTGATTACCGGACATACGCCGATCCCCACATGAACGGCGCCGCCGGCCCGGTCACCGAGCTGCGACGTCGTGATGCGGTCATCCGTATGCAGCCCGACCACGATTACCGTCGAGACCGCCGACAAATCAGCCGCTCACGTCGCCCACAGACCAGAGGCAGCCGGAGTTTGGGGCTGGTACGAGTGGCGCCGAGCTTTGGCCGTCCGGGTCACACCTAACCCGGGCCACGTCGCGATCGCGGCCCTGGAGTCTCGCATCCCCGGCAGGGTGGCGATCACCCCAGAACGTGGACGACGTGCACCAGCGGACCGGCTCGACATTGGTGACCCACTTGCATGGCAGCTTGTTCGCACCGCGTTGCCTCGCCTGCGCCCAGCCCGTCGCCCTCCCGGAGAGAAATCCCGGACAATGACGGCGGCCGCATCGCCCCGCCGCCATGCGCCACCTGCGGTTCACCGATCCGACTAGGTGTGGCGTGGTTCGGCGAAATCCTTCCGTCGGACGCTTTCGAGTCGGCGGTCGAGTCCGCCACGAACGCCGAGGCGCTGATCACCGTCGGCACCTCGGGCTTGGTCCAACCGGCTGCCGAGACCCAGATACTCGCCCACACGGGCGGCCAGGTGATCCGGGTCAACCCGACGCCGACCCCGTTTGGACCGAGCAGCCGCGATAAACCTGCACGGTATCGCAGCCGAGGTGCTCCCGGCCTTGGTGCAGCGCCCGCCCCGGTGATTCGTGCCAGGCGATTCCGGAATGGATCATACGAACGTCCATTTCGCTGTCTCGGCAAGATCATTGATAAACACTTCTAAGCAGCTCAGCCGGGTTCTACACAAAGCCGTCCAGCATCGGAGACCCGGAACGGTGGATGTTTCACCTTTCGGTATCTGGAGGCGCCCGACTTCGTCCGCGTAGTCTTCCTCCCAATCCCTGGGGAAAGCGGACGGAACATGGCTGACGATAATCCGGACTACCCCGTCGATCAGATACTCACCGAGGTGCGTGAGCTGCGTGCTGCGTTCGACGCCAAGATCCGATATGACGAGGGTCGTGAGCACACCGTCGCGACCATGGCCGAGGAGCTCGACCGGCACCGGCACGGCGCGTTCCAGGCGCAGCTGCGCACCGTCCTGGTCGACCTGATCACCCTCTACGACGACCTCTCGCAGATGATCAGCGCCCCCGGCTATCCACCCGAGACGGCCGACCGGCTGCTGGTCGTCCGGGACACGGTGACGTACGTCCTGGCACGTCAGGGTGCCGAGATCGCGATCAGTGAGAACGACTCGGTGGACCGTGTGCAGCACAAGGTGGTGGCGATCGTGAAGACGCACGACGAGGGCGCCGACCGCCGGATCGCCGAGCGGTTGCGGCCGGGCTTCCGGTGGAACGACCGCGTGCTGCGCCCGGAGTGGGTGAACGCCTACCGCTACGAGAGTCCGCCGCCGCAGACACACCCGGTGCCGGAGCAACCGCACGCGGCCGAGAGCGAGACCGTACTGGTGGATTCGAACCTGTTGGAATCGAGATCCGGCGGCGTCGCCGGCGAGGAAAGGCTTGATGCGTGAGCGACGACCGGGTGTACGGCATCGACCTCGGCACCACTTATACCTGCATCGCCTACGTCGACGAGATGAGTGGCCGGCCGACGATCACGATGAACTCCGAAGGTGATCTCACCACCGCCTCGGCCGTCTTTTTCGAGACCGCAGAAACGCGGGTGATCGGTCACGAGGCGAAAAGCGCCGCGATCACCGACCCGGACAAGGTCGTCGAGATGGTGAAGCGGTCGATGGGCGTCCCGAATTGGCGGCGCGAATTCTTCGGCAAGGACTATTCGGCCGAGGAGATCTCGGCCTACATCCTGCGCAAGGTGGTCGACGATGCCGAGCAGGCCACCGACGTACGCCCGCACAAGGTCGTCATCACCTGCCCGGCCTACTTCGACAGTCCGCGGCGCGAGGCGACGGCGAGCGCCGGCCGGATCGCCGGTCTCGAGGTGCTGGAGGTGATCAACGAGCCGACCGCGGCCGCGATCGCCTACGGCCTGCACGATTCGGACGACCAGACCGTGCTGATCTACGACCTGGGCGGCGGCACCTTCGACGTCACGGTGATCACGATCAAGGGCGGCGCGATCACCGTCGTGGCGACCGACGGCAACCACGAGCTCGGCGGTCGTGACTGGGACGAGCGCGTGGTGCAGTTCCTGGCCGAGCAGTGGCGGGCCGGCAATCCCGACGGGTCCGACCCGGTGGACAACCCGGAGACCGTGCAGGACCTCTGGACCAAGGCCGAGAGCGCGAAACGGGCTCTCAGCGGCAAGATCGAGACCCGGGTCAACGTCGTCCACGAGGCGAAGCTCACGCCGGTGACGCTCACCCGGGAGAAGTTCGCTGAGCTCACCGCCGATCTGCTGGAGCGCACGGTGGGCTTCACCAAGAAGGTGATCGAGACCGCGGGCGAGCTCGGCGCACCGAAGATCGACAAGATGCTGCTGGTCGGCGGCTCGACGCGGATGCCGCAGGTCGCGGCGCGGCTGCACCAGGACTACGGCTTCGAGATCAAGCCGTACGAGCCGGAGCTGGCGGTGGCCAAGGGCGCCGCGATCTACGGCCAAAAGCTGGCGATCGGCGAGCGCATCCGCATCGAGATCGGCAAACGCCTGGCGCAGGACGCGGATTCGGTCGACGTCGCGGCCGCTCCGGCCGAGGTGCGGGCGGCCGCCGAGGAAGCCGTCGCCGAGGATATGCAACTGCGCATCGGCGTCGTTCAGCGCCTGTCCAACATGCAGGTCACCAACGTGATTAGCCACAGCTTCGGCGTCAAGGCGGTCGCCCGCGACGACAAGTCGGTGATCGCCAACCTCATCCAGGCCCAGCAGCAGCTGCCGGCCGAGGCGAAGCAGACCTTCGGCACCTATGCCAGCGGCATGTCCCTGGTCGCGCTGGAGATCTTCGAGAACACCGTACGGGCGCCGATAGTCGAGGACTTCTCCACCGCCGACGAGGTGGGCAAGGCCGTCCTCGAGCTGGCCACCGGGCTGCCCGCGAACTCGCCGATCGAGGTGACCTTCCGGTTCAGCAACGAGGGCCGGCTAGAAATTACC
>NZ_JBFAZH010000864.1:0-3385 GCF_040681735.1 Actinoplanes sp. NPDC051633
CGGCCCGCCGCCGGCCTGACGCACGGAACGCCAGGCCCGGTCCGTCGCGCGGTGCGACGGGCCGGGCCTTGGTTGTAGCGTCCGATCATGTGAGCTCACTGGGGGTCGTGGCGCGGAACCGTGACTTCCGACGGCTGTTCGCGGCCGAGCTGGTGGTCTTCGGGTCCGACTGGTTCGTGATGGTGCCGCTGCTCGTGCTGCTGCCGGAGCTCACCGGCAGCGGGGTGTGGGGCGCGCTGGTGCTGGCCGCCGACACCGGGATCCTGGCGCTGCTGCTGCCGTTCACGGGGACGATCGCGGACCGGTTCGACCGCCGCAAGATCATGATGGTGTCGAATCTGGCGGCCGTCTTCGCGGTGGCCCTGCTGTTCCTGGTGCGGTCGGCGGCCACCGCGCCGCTCGCCCTCGTCGCGGTGGGCCTGGTGGCGGTGGCGAAGGCGTTCTACTCACCGGCTGCGACGGCGGCATTGCCCAATGTGGTCGATCCCGAGGATCTCGCCGCGGCCAACGCGGTGTCCGGGTCGACCTGGGGCACGATGACGATCGTCGGCGCCTCGCTGGGCGGCGTGGTCAGCAGCGCCTTCGGCCCGTACGTCAGCTTCGGCGTGACGGTGGTCTGCCTGCTCGCCGGCGCGGCCGTGACGGCCCTGATCCGGCGGCCGCTGCAGGCGCCGCGCGAGACCGCGGAGCGCCCGCGCACCTGGCACGCGCTCATCGAGGCGCTGCGCTACATCGGCGCCCGTCCGCGCATTCGCGCGCTGGTCACGGTGAAGTCGGCGGTCGGGCTGGGCAACGGCGTGCTGACCGTCTTCCCGCTGCTGGCCGGCCTCTTCGGGGTCGGTGCTCTGGGCGCCGGCCTGCTCTTCGCGGTCCGCGGCGCCGGCGCCCTGGTGGGGCCACTGGTGATGGGCCCGGTGCTGCGCCGGCGCAGCTGGCTGCTGCCCGGGCTGGCGCTCTCGATGAGCCTCTACGGCCTCGGCTACCTCGGCGTCGCGCTCAGCCCGTGGTTCTGGCTGGTGCTCGTGCTGGTCTTCGTCGCCCACTTCGCCGGCGGCACCAACTGGGTGCTCTCCAACTACGCCCTGCAGGGCGAAGTGCCGGACCGGCTGCGCGGCCGCGTCTTCGCGACCGACATGATGCTGGCGACCCTCGCGATCGCGATCAGCCAGCTCGGTGCGGCCGCCGTGGTGGACCACGTGGACGAGCGGGTGGTCCTCGCAGGTTGCGGTTTGATCACATTGACGTACGCGATCGGCTGGCGGATCGCCACCCGCAAGCTGTCGCTCACCGACGCCGCGGAGAAGCCTCAGCCCCGACTTGGCTGATCCGGCGTGGCATGGCCCGGGCCGTACCCCGGCGGGTCGGCCGGCGGGGGTGACCGGGTCACGAGCGCGGCGATGAGCAGGCCGATCCCGACCGCGGTGAGCAGCGCGAGCACCAGGCCGACACTGAAGCTGATCATGCCGAACCCGGAGGACCCCAGGTCGAGCGATGCGACCAGCCTCGGGAACAGGACGGTCCAGAGCGTCTGCAGGACGTGGTCGAAGGTGAGGAAGCCGAGACCCGCCATGGCGAGCGTCGCGCTGCGCGGCCCGAGGCGCGAGCGGCGCGTGCCCACCAGGACGAACCCGATGACCAGGACCGCCAGCATGGGTATCTGGCCGAGCAGGGCGGAAAACACGTATGCCATGGTCGGGCACGGTATCGGGCCGGATCTAGCATGAGCGGATGGGCCTGACCTTCGCCGCCGGTGCGGTGTCCGTGCGTACCCCGGCGACCAGCGCCAATCTCGGCCCCGGCTTCGACGCGCTGGGCCTCGCCCTCGCCCTGTACGACGACCTGACCGCCCGCGTGACCGGCGGCGGCTTCGCCGTGACGGTGACCGGCGAGGGCGCCGGCGAGCTGCCCGCGGACGAGAAACACCTGGTCGTGCGGGCCATGCTGGCGACCTTCGACGAGCTGGGTGAGCGCCCGCCCGGGCTGGCCGTCGAGTGCGTCAACCGGATCCCGCAGGCGCGCGGTCTCGGCTCCTCGTCGGCCGCGATCGTCGGCGGCGTGCAGCTGGCCCGGGCCCTGGTCGCCGGTGGTGCGGAGGATCTCGGCGCCGAGGGCGCGCTGCGCGTGGCGGCCCGGCTCGAGGGTCATCCGGACAATGTCGCGCCGTGCCTGCTCGGCGGCTTCACGATCGCCTGGACCGAGGGCGCCGGCGCCCGCTCCGTACGCCTCGAGACCCACCCCGACGTGCGCCCGACGGTCTTCGTGCCGACCGAGAAGGGCTACACCGCCGCCGCCCGCCGAGCCCTCCCACCTGCGGTTCCGCACGCCGACGCGGCCTTCAACGCGGGCCGGTCGGCCCTGCTCGTGCACGCGCTCACCACCGACCCCAGGCTGCTCTTCCCGGCCACCGAGGACCGCCTGCACCAGGGGTACCGCGGCGAGGCGATGCCCGGCACCGCATCGCTGGTGGCGGCTCTGCGGTCGGTCGGCGTGCCCGCCGTGGTCAGTGGCGCCGGCCCGTCCGTGATCGCGTTCACCGAGGTCCCGGGCGACTTCCGGGCCGGAACACAATGGCGCGCCGAAACGTTGGGCGTGGATGGCGGCGGAGCTCTTGTCAAAGGGAGTATGGTGGAACACGCCGAGCGGACCACTGTTGCCGCAGGTCGCACGAGTTGACTACGCTCTGACCTAGCACAGCCGCGAAGCAAAGGCGATCTACCGCGGTTCGGCGCGCACCCCCGAGAGCATGGCAGTTCTTGCCTGTCTCACTTCTCATCAAGGCACACGCCGAGCAGCAGTCTCAGATCGATCGGTGCACTCGCCGAGACCTATCCGTCGCCGCGCCTCCCAGGTGGGGTCAGACGGGTCGGGAAACCGTCGAGCTGCCGTGCTGCAAACTCCCCGCGCCCCCTGGCGGAGGCGGGGTCCGAGGCACCCGGCCACCAGGCTGCAGACCAGGTGGGATCGGCGGGGTGCACTTGGCTTTTTTCGACGGAAGGAATCCATTGAGCGACACCACCGACGTGACGTCGGGTGTTTCTGACGTCGCTGACGAGGGCGCCGGCACACCGAGCGCCACCAAGCGTCGCCGTGGCGGCACCGGCCTGTCCGCGATGCTGCTGCCCGAGCTGCAGAGTCTCGCCGCGTCCCTCGGCATCTCCGGCACCGCCCGGATGCGCAAGGGCGAGCTGATCACCGCGATCTCCGAGCGCCAGGCGGGTGGGGGCGGAGGCGCCCCGGCCGCGACCGCGTCTCGGCCCGCGCGTTCCCGGAGCCGTGCCAACGGCGCGGCGGCGCCCGAGACCGTGATCGCGGAGCCGGCGTCGGCCCAGCCGACGGCGGTGGCCACCCCTCCGGTGCCGACGGCCCTTCCCGTCGACAGCGCGCC
>NZ_JBFAZH010000865.1:0-3380 GCF_040681735.1 Actinoplanes sp. NPDC051633
CGGGTGCCGCCGGCGAAGCCGATCATGCCCTCACCGGCCGCGCCCTGCGACAGGGCGATGGTGACCTCGCCGCCGAGCGGGCCGAGCGTCTTCGCCGTGTCGTTCAGCGTCTTGGCCGGCACCAGCGCGTTGAGGCTGATCTCCGGGTCGTCCGGGTTCCACTCCATCTCGCGCATGGCCAGGCGGTAGCGGTCGGTCGCCAGCATCGCCAGGTTCCGGCCGTTCAGCTCCACCCGTACCCCGGTCATCATCGGCAGCGTCTCGTCGCGCCCCGCGGCGATCGCCACCTGGGCGACCGCGGCGGCGAAGGCGGCCGCGTCGACGGTGCCGGCGCTGGACGGCATGTCGGGCAGCGTCGGGTAGTCCTCCACCGGCATGGTCGGCAGGGTGAAGCGGGCGCTGCCGCAGACCAGCTCGAGATGGGCACCGACCGCGGCGATGTCCGCCGGCTTGTTGGGCAACGCCTTGGTGATCTCGGCGAGCAGGCGGCCGGAGACCAGCGCGGCGCCGTCGGCGTCCGCCTGCACCTCGACGCTCACCTGGCTGGAGACCTCGTAGTCGAAGCCGGAGACATGCAGGCGTCCGTCGGTCACCCGAAGCATGACACCGGCGAGCACCGGCACCGACGGGCGGCTGGGCAGGCTCTTGGCCGTCCACGCCACGGCGTCGGCGAGTGCGTCTCGCTCCACCCGGAACTTCATGCTGTCCTCCGCGAGCTTCCTCTTAAGCGGGCCTCTTAGTAGGGGGACCCTGAACTCTATGGCAGCGGGGAGCGCTTCGGCTCCCCAGCCCCGGTGCTGTGGAGGCTTGACGACCGCTTCGCGGCTTCTCCACACCTTCCCCAACGCCGGTGATTGGTTTTTGTTTTCTTAGAAGAGATAACTCGTCATAACCATAGGGCCTGTGCACAGTGGGGATAACTCACGTATGTGCAGGTCAGCGGGTTATCCACCGGTGGCTTACATGTGGGCAACCAGGGTACGAACAGGGGTCCGCGTCCACAGTCGCCGACGCGAGGGCCGGTTGTCCACCGTTGTCCACCGGCTATCCACCGGTTATCCACCGACTTTGCCCCCAGCCCTGTGCACAACGTCGAGACGCAATCGACCCGTCGTCCCCAGAACCTTCAACAGGAAATCCACACGCGTCCACAGGCTGTGGGGATCTTCGTGACCGTCAGTGTCTGTCCACATCGATTTCCCCAGGCCTCATCCACATCTGTGCAGAGACGGCGGTCGTAGTTATCCACCGCTGGGGACAAACCCTGGGGACGAACGGTGGATAACAATGGCACGCCCTAACGGGCAAAGTCGGAGGCGGGTCGTGGCATGGCGGGGCCACGATCACGAGCTTTTCGGTGCGGGCTTGTGGACAGACCTGGGTACGAACACATCAGAGTCCCGCCCCTTCGACGGCGTAGCTGCAGCTCAAGGCCGTTCCCACCCATCCGGCCGGCCGGTCTCCCGCGGCCGTCGCCGTTCCCCACAGCTGTGGACAACCGCTGCTCTTGGGTCGATATCCGCCCGATCGGCGCCAGTTTCGGATCGAGGCGGGCGTCGGCGTGGCGTCCTGAGCTTCGTGGGTCTGATCCTGGTCGTCGGTCCTGCGGCGGGTTGCCATGCCGGGCGTGGTGCTGGATCCGCGCCCGCGCGGGCCGGTTGGGCTGGCCGGTCGTCGCTTGCGCTGACGACCGGCCGACATCCCATCCCGGCGCAGTGGTAGGTCGCGCTTGGTACGGCCTGGTCTGCCGGTGTGTGGTCGACGCGGGTGGCCGTGCCGGGGTGGCAGCGGATTGAGCTCGATGCGGCCGCTCCCGGTGATCACTGGGCGAGGTGGCAGCCATGCCCCGCGGTGGTGGGCTGTGCTTCGTGCGGCCGTGGCTGCTGGCGGGGTGGTTGAGGTGGGCATCCATGCCGGCGGGGTGTTCGGTCGAAGTTGGTGCCGCCGATTGCGCTGATCACGGGTCGGGGTGAGCGTCCATGCCGGCGCAGTGGTGGGCTGGGCGATGTGCGGCCCGTGCGGTGGTGGGTGGTTGAGGTGGGCATCCATGCCGGCGTGGGTGTTGGCCCAGCGTGGTGCCGCCGCTTGCGCTGATTACCGGTCGGGGTGAGCATCCATGCTGGCGCAGTGGTGGGCTGGGCTTCGTGCGGCCGTGGCTGCTGGTGGGGTGGTCGAGCTCGGCTTCCATGCCGGCGGGGTGTTTGGTCGAGGTTGGTGCCGCCGCGTGCGCTGATCACCGGTCGGGGTGAGCTGCCTTGCTGGCGTGGTGGTGGGCTGAGCTTCGTGCGGCCGTGGCTGCTGGTGGGGTGGTTGTGGTGGGCAGCCATGCCGGCGGGGTGTTTGATCCAGCCTGGTGCCGCCGCTCGCGCTGATCACGAGTCGAGGTGGGCAGCCATGCCGGCGCAGTGGTGGGCTGGGCTTCGTGCGGCCTGTGCGGTGGTGGTCATTGAGGTCGGCCGACCCGATCAGCGCGGCGAAGGTGGTGGCCATGCCGACAGCGGATGGCGGGTCGGGCATGGTGCGGCATGTCTCCGGCCGGTCGGCCAGCAGCACAGAGACATAGTGGTAGCGCAGCCGCCTATCCGCGGGCCCGATGGGCCGCTCCGCTACCACTGTGGTCGATTTGTCCGCTGCCAACCCCGGAAGTGGTAGCTCAGCCACCCAATCGCGCCTCGCAAAGGTGCTTCAGCTACCACTTTGGAAGTGCCCACCAAGCTTCACCCCGACGTGCCGGCCGAACGCACCTCGACCATGCAGTGCCGTGCCGGGCCGCACGAAGCGAACCAGCGCCCACACCCGCATGGCCGCCAACCTCGACCAGTACCGACCGCAGCCGGCCGCACCTCCCCAGCCCGCCACTGCGCAGGCATGGAAGCTCACCCCGAGCCGTGATCAGCGCAAGCGGCCGCACCAACCTCGACCAAACACCCCGCCGGCATGGCTGCCCACCTTGACCTCCTATGGCATGGCTAGGCGGCACGCTGCTTTACCCACCGCTGTCATGGAGGCTTTCCCGACCCGTGATCAACGCGAGGCGCGCAACACGCTGCGTCAAACACCCAGTTGGCATGGCCGCCCTCGACCCGTGATTGGGGGGGCTCCGACGCTGTGCCGAACCCACTGCTGCGCCGGCATGGCTGCCCGCCCTGACCCGCGAGGACAAGGCGGGGCCGCAGGCTGCTTGACCCGCTACTGCGCCGGCATGGCTGCCCACCCTGACTCCCACGAACAGAGCCGGGCGGCACGCTGCTTGATCGACCGCTGCGCCGGCATGGCTGCCCACCCGACCCCCCCACGACCAGAGCTGGGCCGCAGGCTGCTTGACCGACCGCTGCGCCGGCATGGCTGCCCACCCGACCCCCCCACGACCAGAGCTGGGC
>NZ_JBFAZH010000866.1:0-3378 GCF_040681735.1 Actinoplanes sp. NPDC051633
CTGCGCGCGGCGGACAACCCGACCTGGGACGCGTTGCGCGCCGACCCGGACGAGCTGCGGGCGCGGGCGATCTCGCTGGCCTCGGCGCTGACCGCGGCCGGGATCGACGCGGCCGTGACGGCCTGCGCGGCCGTGGTGGGTGGTGGCGGTGCGCCGGGCGTCGAGCTGCCGTCGTTCGCGGTCTCCCTGCCGTCCGGGTACGCGCTGCCGCTGCGCCGCGGCGAGCCCCCGGTGGTCGGCCGCGTGGACGAGGGCCGGTTGCTGCTCGACCTGCGCTGCGTCCCACCCGCGCGGGACGAGCAGCTGGCGGCGGCCGTGCGGGCGGTCTGACATGCATGTCATCGCGACCGCCGGCCACGTCGACCACGGCAAGTCCACCCTCGTGCGCGCGCTCACCGGGATGGAGCCGGACCGGTGGGCCGAGGAACGCCGCCGCGGCATGACCATCGACCTCGGATTCGCCTGGACCGGCCTGCCGTCGGGCGCCACGGTGGCCTTTGTGGACGTGCCGGGCCACGAGCGCTTCGTGCCCAACATGCTCGCCGGCGTCGGCGCGGTGCCCGCCGCCCTGATCGTGGTCGCCGCCGACGACGGCTGGATGCCGCAGTCGGCGGAGCACCTGGCCGCCCTCGACGCCGTGGGCGTGCGGCACGGGCTGATCGCGGTGACCCGCAGCGATCTCGCCGATCCGGCCGCCGCCGCCGAACTGGCCCGCGCCGAGGTGGCGGCAACGTCGCTGGGCGACGTGGAGGTGGTCGCGGTGAGCGGCGCCTCCGGGGACGGCCTCCCCCGGCTGGTCGAGGCGCTCGACCGGCTCGTCGCCGCCCTCCCGCCGCCGGACCGGGACGCACCGGTGCGGCTGTGGATCGACCGGGCCTTCACCATCCGCGGCAGCGGCACCGTCGTCACCGGCACGCTCGGTGCGGGCCGGCTGCGGGCCGGCGACGAGCTGGTGACCTCCGACGGCCGGGCGGTGCGCGTACGCGGGCTGCAGTCGCTGGGCGAATCCGTGCCCGAGGCGGGTGCGGTGGCCCGCGTGGCGCTCAACCTGCGCGGTGTCGAACCGGCCGAGGTGGGTCGTGGCACCGCCCTGCTCACCCCGGGCGAGTTCGGCACGGTCGGCGTCGTGGACGTGCGGGTGACCGGCGACGAGGTCGCGGAGCTGCCGCGGACGGCGACCCTGCACGTCGGCTCGGCGGCCGTGACGGCGCACATCCGGCCGATCGGCAAGGACACCGCGCGGCTGCGGCTGGAGCGGGCGCTGCCACTGCGGCTCGGCGACCGCGCATTGCTGCGTGATCCCGGGCAGCGCCGGCTGGCCGGTGGGGTCACGGTCCTCGACGTGGCACCCCCGCCGCTGCGCCGGCGAGGGGCGTCCGCCGCGCGGGCCGTCGTGCTCGCCGGCATGGACGGCCGCCCCGACCAGCGCGACGAGGTGCGCCGCCGGCTGCTCGTCCGCCGGGCCGATCTGCGCCGGATGGGCATCACCGGCGATCTGCCACCGGTCGCGGGCGACTGGCTGGCGGACCCGGTGCATTGGGAGGCGTTGCGCGCGCGGCTGGAGACCGAGGTGGCCCGGTACGCCCGCGAGCATCCGCTGGAGCCCGGCATGCCGGTCGAGGAGTTGCGTCGCGTCCTGAGCCTGCCCGACCGGGCCCTGGTGGAGACCCTGATCCGGCCGCCCCTGGTGTCCCGCGGCGGCCGAGTCCGCACCGGTGACGGCGGCGGACTGCCCGAGGCGGACGCGCGCGCCGTCGACCAGGTCCTGGCCGATCTCGCCCGGGCGCCGTTCGCCGCGCCGGAGGCCGCCCGCCTCGCCGAGCTGGGGCTGGGGCCGCGGCAGATCGCGGCCGCGACCCGGGCCGGCGCCCTGCTCCGGCTCGGCGAGTCGGTGGTGCTGGCGCCGGGCGCGGTGGAGTCGGCGACGGCGGTGCTGGCCACGTTGCCGCAGCCGTTCACCCTCAGCGACGCCCGGCGGGCGCTCGGCACCACCCGCAGGGTGGCGGTCCCGTTGCTGGAGATGCTGGATCGCGCCGGTCACACGCGCCGGCAGGACGACGACCGGCGCGTGGTGACCGGCCCCTCTCAGGAGTTGTCGGCGGAGGTGTGACCCGACGGCCCGTACGGGGAGACCTGCCCCTCCGGCACGGGCCGGTCACCGGTGCGATCGTGGCTGCCGCCCGGCGCATCCGTGGGGTTGGCGTCCTCGGTGCGCTGCTTGGTCGTCGGGGACTCGTCACTGCGCCGGATCTCCGGCTGTTGCGGGTTCGTCATCGTCGTCTCCTGTTCAGGTCTCGCTGTTCAGGCTCGGCTGTCAGCTCCGGTCGTCGTCCTGTCCCTGCCCGGCGGCGTCGCGCGCCTGCCGGGCCTCCGGATCCGAGGGCTCGCTCGGCGGGGTGCGGCTCGCGTCCACATCGGTCGGTGTGACCGGCGCGTCGGCGGCGTCCTCGGCGGCTCCGCGCTCGATCCCCTGGTCGCTCATGTCTTCTCCTCTCGGTCGAGACGGCCTGCCTACCCGCCGGAGTGCCGGCCAAACGGCCCGTCCGGCAGACCTCGTCGCTCCTCGCCGGTCGATCCGGGCCAAGATCAACGGGTGGGCACGCCGGTGTTATCGCCGCGGAAGGCGGGGTATGCGCGCCTCGACAAGACGAAGAACGCCCAGCTCGTCGGAGGTGCAGCGATGGGGCACGCAACAGAGCCGGGCGGCCGCGGTGGTGCCCGCACCGGGATCGGGTCGACCGCCGCCTTCGCCGAGCTCGACCGGGTCCCGTTCACCGAGATGCCGCTCGAAGAGGCGTTGACGTGCGTCGCGGACGTGACGTGCCGTTCCGTGCCGGGCGCGTCGGAGGTGTCGGTCACCGTGCTCGGACCGGCCGGCGCCCACTCCGCCGCGTTCACCGGCAAGAAGGCCCTCGAGCTGGACGAGTGGCAGTACGAGCACGGACATGGTCCGTGCCTGGCCGCGGCGGCGGCCGACATCACGGTGCTGATCACCGACACGGCCGGGGACCGCCGGTGGGCGCGCTGGTCCGATCGGGCGGTCGACGCCGGCGTGCACAGCTCGCTCTCCGTCGGTCTGCCGCTGCGCAACTCGATCAGTGGTGCGCTCAACGTCTACGGCGCCGCGCCGGACGCCTTCGACGACGAGGCGGTGGTGCTGGCACAGACGCTCGCCGGCTACGCCGCCGTCGCGATGGCCAACGCGCCGGGCATCCGCAACCCGCGCGCCCCCGGGACGCCATGGGCGTCGCTGCCCGATCACCTCGTCCTGGAACAGGCCAAGGGCATCGTCATGGCCGACCGGAGGTGCACGGCCGAGGAGGCGCTCGGCGTGCTCAAGTACCTGGCCAAGGAATCGCACCGGAGCGTGCACGAGGT
>NZ_JBFAZH010000867.1:0-3377 GCF_040681735.1 Actinoplanes sp. NPDC051633
GGCCGCGCGCCACATCGAGCCGCAGGTCAATGTCTTCGGAAACGGTGTCGTCTGTGACACCGACTCGCGCGGGTACCCGACGCCGCAGGATCGCGATCCGGCCGACCTCGTGGTCGACGCGTCGGAGGGCTTCATCCCGCTCTGGGCGAGGGACGTCACGCTGCGCTGGCGGTTCCAGCAGCGATCGCTGAGCGTCTTCGTCAACCCGGACGCCGCGGCGGCCGCCATCCGGGAGCTGTTCGGCGAGGCCCTCCTCGCCTGGGGCGACGCCGCGCCGGTCAAGTTCGCTCAGCGCGACGACGCGTGGGATTTCGAAATCGTCGTCAAAGGGATCGACGACTGCAGCCCGAACGGATGCGTCCTGGCGAGTGCCTTCTTTCCCGACGCCGGCCGGCACGAGCTGATCATCTATCCCAAGATGTTCACCCAGGCCCGGGAGGAAATGGTCGAGACGCTGATTCACGAGATCGGCCACACGTTCGGGCTCCGGCATTTCTTCGCCAACGTCAGCGAGGAGGCCTGGCCCAGTCAGATCTTCGGGACGCACGAGGCGTTCTCGATCATGAACTACGGCAGCAAGAGCGTGCTGACGGAGACCGACAAGGCGGACCTGAAGGCCCTGTACCAGCTTGCCTGGGGCGGGGGGCTGACCCAGATCAACGGAACGCCGATCAGGTTCGTGCGGCCGTTCAGCGCCCTCGCACCGCAGCCGGAAGTCGTCTTCGCCCTGCAGCGGAGCTCGATCTCCTGACCCGCTGCCGGCTGCGCCGGACGGGTCAGGCGAGCATCAACGGCATCACCTTGCGCACCTGGGTCGCCAGGTCGGTCAGCACGGTCGCGTGACCGCCCAGGTGGCCCAGCAGGGCGGATTGGAAGAGCCCGTCGAGCATCCCGTACGCGACGGCCGGCTCCAGCGCGACCGGTCGGCCGGCCAGCTCCGCATAGCGCGACACGACCCGCCAGATCATCTGCTCGAGGGTGTGGTCGATCTCGGTGACGGCGCCGCGCAGCTCCGGCTCGAACATGCTCTGGGTGCGCAGGTCGTACCAGAGCCGGTGCATCGGGGCCTCGTCGCGGATGGTCTGCGTGAGCTTCGCCGCGAAGGCGTCGACCAGCTCGCCGGCCGACCGGGAGTCGCTGACGACCGAGTCGTATCGGGTGACGCAGCGCGCCTTGTAGTAGCGCACGCTGTAGATGACCAGCTCCAGCTTGTCCTGGAAGTAGTAGTGCACCACGCCGTGGCTGAACGCCGAGTTGTTCGCGATCTCGCGGAGGCTCGCGCGGGCGTAGCCCATCTCGCCGAGGGTCGCCAGTGCCGACTCGGCCAGCTCGTCACGGCGCCGGTCGAACTTGTCGGCGGGACGTACCGCTTTGGTGGGTGCCACATCCCGCATCCTAATCGACCTGGACAGTTGTCAAGGTTTTTCTTGACAACTGTCAAGACTGAGCCTGTGATGGAGGCCACCACCGTCATCGAAGACACCGGGAGCCGCCATGACAGACCTCCACCTCAACGGCCGGAAAGCTCTGGTCACCGGCGGCGCTCAGGGACTGGGCGAAGGCATGGCGCGCGCACTGGCCGCCGCGGGCGCCCGGGTGGCGGTGGCGGACGTGCAGGACGATCTCGGCCCCAAGGTGGCCGAGTCGCTGGGCGCCGGGCACGGCTTCGTCCACCTCGACGTCACCGACGACGCCGGCTGGGAGGCGGCGGTGGGCCAGGCGGTCGACCTGCTCGGCGGCCTCGACCTGGTGGTCAACAACGCCGGCATCGAGATCACCAGCCTCTTCGTCGACCTGGACCCCGCGGCGGTGAGCAAGCAGCTGCAGGTCAACCTGCTCGGCACCGCGCTGGGCATCAAGCACGCGTTCCGCGCCATGCGCCCGGGCGGCGCGGCCGGCAACGGCGGCGTGGTCATCAACGTGGCGTCGGTCGCGGCGACGATCGCGTTCCCGGGCATCGGTGTCTACTCGGCGACCAAGTCCGGAGTGGACCGGCTCACCCGGGTCGCCGCGATGGAGTCCGGCAAGCTCGGCTACGGCGTACGCGTGAACTGCATCTACCCGGGGCTCGTGCCGACCGCCATGGGCGCGGGGCTGGCCAACGACGTCGCGCGGCTCGGCCTGTTCCCGTCGCCGGAGGAGGCGGTGGGCGCCGTCATCGGGCTCACGCCCTCGGGCCGCCTGGGCGAGGTCACCGACATGGCCGACGCGGTCGTGTTCCTTGCCTCCGACGCCGCCCGCTTCATCAACGGCGTCGGACTGCCGGTCGACGGCGGAATGGGGATGTGACATGAAACCCGTTCTGGTGTACGGCGCCTCCGGATACACCGGCCGGCTGATCTGCGAGTACCTGCGCGAGTTCAACGTCCCCTTCCTCGCGGCCGGCCGGGACGCCGGCAAGGTCAAGGCGTCGATGCAGTCGAACGTCGCGGGCATCGAGACGGCCGACCACGAGGTCCTCGAGCTCAGCCACGACGTCGATTCGCTCACCGAGGCGTTCGCCGGCGTGTCCGTCGTGTGCAACACCGTCGGCCCGTTCAGCCGGCTCGGCCCGGCGGTGGTCGAGGCCTGCCTGGCCAGTGGGACGCACTACCTGGACACCACCGGC
The DNA here is from genome assembly GCF_040681735.1 of Actinoplanes sp. NPDC051633. Lineage (NCBI taxonomy): Bacteria > Bacillati > Actinomycetota > Actinomycetes > Micromonosporales > Micromonosporaceae > Actinoplanes > Actinoplanes sp. NPDC051633. The sequence goes on from NZ_JBFAZH010000867.1 coordinate 2,609, forward strand.
GAGCAGGACTGGCTGATCACCTGCGACGAGAAGTACGGGACGGGCTTCGCCGAGGCCGGGCTGCTGCTCTCCCCCGGCATCGCGCACATGTACACCACCGGCGAGATCGCGGCCGAGCTGTGCCTCGAGAAGCCCGGCCTGGACACGCTGGACATCGGCGTGTTCTGGGGCGGCAGCCCGACGATCGCCTCGACGCTGACGATCCTGGTCAACGCGGCGCTGTCGCAGGCGTTCTTCCTGGAGCAGAACCGGTACGTGCCCTGGGATCCCGATGCCGGGCTGTACCAGGTGGTCCTGCCCGGGCAGCACGAGCTGGCGCTGGCCCTGCCGTGGGGTGGCACCTCGCACCCGGTCTGGTTCCGCCGGGACCCGCGGGTGGCCACCGTGAAGGTGCTGGGCGGCGTCTTCAACCGGCCGCTGATGACGGGCGTACCGGCCATCGTCGGCGCGGCCGTCGAGGCCACGAAGGACATGGCACCCGACGACCGGTACGCCGCGCTGACCGCGACCGCCGCGCAGGTGATGAACGAGATGCCGCCGCGGGAGAACCCCCGGCTGAACAAGTCGCTGGACTCGGTGCACGCCTCCGGGCCGCTCGGCCGGGCGCACTGCGTGATCTACGGCAACTCCAACTACAAGCAGACCGGTCTCCTGCAGGCGAACGCTCCGTACTCGCTGCACCAGCAGCCGCCCCGGAGCGCCCGCAACGCGACGGCCATCCACGCCTACGAGCAACGCGAACTGCTCGCCGTGCAGAGCAGCTTCGGAC
>NZ_JBFAZH010000868.1:0-3376 GCF_040681735.1 Actinoplanes sp. NPDC051633
TTGTAAAGTATTTTTTAATTGTAGTCTTGTATTTTGAGTGTCATTCGCGTGGTATTTTTGTGGATTGATGGTTTTTGAAAGACTCCCATGAAGTGCACGTCGTGTGCCCGGCCACGTCCGCGGAGAGCCGGACGGTCTTCCGTGACGGCGTCGTCGAGCACCGGGTCCGATCGCTGCCGGTGCTGCGCCGCAAGGGGTTCCGGTTCTGCGCGCCGGTCGGGCTGGTGGCCGCCGCCCAGGGCATCCTCGAGTTCGTCCGGCCCGACGTGGTGCACGTGCAGAGTCACTTCTTCCTGTGCCGGGCGCTGATCGAGGCCGCGCACCGGCTCGGCATCCCGGTCGTGGCGACCAACCACTTCATGCCCGAGAACCTGTCGCACTACCTGCCGATCGGCGACCGGATGCGGGCCCGGGTCAACGCGATGGCGTGGGCGGACGCGGCCCGGGTGCTCTCGCGGGCCGACGTGGTGACCGCGCCGACGCCGTACGCGGCCGCCCTGGCCGAGCGCAACGGCGTGCCCGGACCGGTGCTGCCGATCTCTTGCGGCATGGACCTGAGCCGGTTCCGCGGCGACGGCGGCGCGAGCGCGTTCCGCCTCAAGTACCGGGTGCCCCGGCGGCCCACGATCGCCTACGTCGGCCGGCTCGACAAGGAGAAGAACCTGGACGTGCTCGTGCGGGCGTTGCCCGGGGTGCGGCAGCGGGTGGCGGACGCTCAGCTGGTGCTGGTCGGGACCGGGGACCAGCGGCGCAGGCTGACGGCCCTCGCGGGTCAGCTGGGGATGACCGACGCGCTGGTGTTCACCGGCTTCGTGGACGACGCCGACCTGCCCGGCGCCTACGCGGCGGCCGATGTCTTCGTCAACGCCGGCACTGCCGAGCTGCAGAGCCTGGTCACGCTCGAGGCGATGGCGTCGGGCCTGCCCGTTCTGGGCGCGCACGCCTCCGCGCTCCCGCACCTCGTGCACCACGAGCACAACGGCTACCTCTTCCCGCCGGGCGACGCGGAGACCCTCGCCGACCAGCTGAGCACCGTCCTGTCCAACCCCGTCAAGGCGAAGATCATGGGGGTACGCAGCAGAGCGCTCGCCGAGCGGCACGACGTGGCCTCGACCGTGGCGGCCTTCGAGCAGCTCTACGCGATGCGGTCCCAACCACTCCTGGTAGCGGCATGACGGGGCGCAGCCTGGCCCGGGCGGGCATCGCGATCGCGGTGCTCGCCGGGCTGGCCACCCATCTGGCCGGCGGCGGGATCGACCCGATCCACCAGATGCTCAGCGACTCGGTCATGTCGGTGCCGGGCGCGGTCATGCTCGGCACCGCCTGCGCCGCGCTGGTCATGGTGGCCGGCGCGCTCGCCGCCATGACGCGAGGGCAGCGGCGGGCCCGGCTCGTGGTCCCCCTCCTCGGGGTGTGGGCCGCGGCGCTGGTGGCGATCGTGGTGTTCCCGACGAATCCGCCCGGCACCGAGCTGGACAACGCCGCGGTCGCGCACCGGTACGGCGCCGCGCTGACGGCGGTCGTACCCCCGATCGTGGGCCTGCTCGCGGCCCGGACCCGGCGGCTCAGAACGGTGTCGTGGCTCACCGCAGGCGCGGCGGGACTCTTCGGCGCGGCGCACGCCCCGGCCGTGCTGTTCGGCAACGACGTGGTCCCGTACGCCGGCCTCGCCGAACGTGTCCTCTTCGGACTGATCCTGGTGCTGCTCTGGGAGACGGCTCGCGACCTGAGCGCGCGGCCGGCCCCGGCAGCGTTGACCGAATCCCGGCCCGTACCCCTGAAAGTGGCCGCGTGATGGACGTCCTTCCCCTGATCGAGCCGCTGTTCACCTCGCCGTGGTTCTACCCGCTGACCGCCGGTCTCGCCGCCGGCGACGTCCTCTTCCCGATCATCCCGTCGGAGGGAACGGTGATCGCCGCCGGTGTGCTCGCCGCCTCCACCGGCACCCCGAACCTGCTGCTCGTGATGGCCGCGGCGGCGGCCGGCGCGTTCGTCGGCGACCACCTCTCGTACGCGATCGGGCGCAGCTTCCTCGGCCCGAAACTGCTCGCCCGGTCGAAGCGGCTCCGCGCCGCGGTCGGCCGGGTGTCCCGTCAGCTCGACAAGCGCGGCGGCACGCTGATCGTGGCCGGTCGCTTCATCCCCGGCGGGCGCACCGCGGTGACCCTCGCGTGCGGCTCGGCCGGCTACCCCCTGCGCAGGTTCACCAAGGCCACCGCTCTGGCCGCGATGGCGTGGGCGCTCTACAGCGGGGCGATCGGCTTCCTCGGCGGCGCGGCCTTCACCGCCAACCCGATCCTCGGCATCGCGATCGGCGTCGGCCTGTCGATGACGATCACCGGCGCGGTCGAGCTGGTCCGCCACCTGGTGCGGCGCCGCACCGCGGATGCCCCTCTGGGCCACCACTGCGAACCTCGGCCGGCACAGGGGACTCAGCGTTCTCGTTCGGCACAAGCCCTCAGTGCCGTTCCCGGAGGTGCCGAACAGTCCTGACGTACGACCATGATGGGAGGTACGCCGTGGCAACAGTGCTCGTCGCCGACGATGACGCCGACCACCGTGAGCTGATGGGTCTTTCGCTGCGCCGTTTCGGGCACGACGTGCTCGAGGCGTCGGGCGCCGCGGAGGCGCAGGAGCTGGTCGAGGCCGGCGGGATCGACGCGCTGCTGCTCGACGTGCGCATGCCCGGCGAGTCGGGCATCGACTTCTGCCGCCGGTTGCGGGACACCCGGGCCGGCGAGCTGCTCCCGATCATGTTCGTCACGGCCGACGTCAACGACCACCGCATCCTGGCCGCCATGCAGGCGGGCGCGGACGACTACCTGACCAAGCCGTTCCACCGGGCCGAGCTGGGCACCCGGCTGGACAACCTGCTGCTGCGCCGCACCGGCTCGACGGACCGCTCGTCGTCGGCCGCGAACGCGGCCATGCTGGCCGCCCGGCACGCGCTGCACCGGCCGGTGCGGGAGGCGGCGCGGCCTTCGCTGCGCATCGCTTGACCTGCTGGCCGGGCGGGGTGAGCCGGTGACCGAGGCCGTCGCCGAGATCACCGGGCACCCGGCCCGAAGCTTCGCAGAGTGGGCACGCGATCACGTAGCGGACTTCCGCTGACGCCTGCGATCATGTCGGAATGCCCGATGGCCTGCTGAAATACGGATCCACCCGAGGACGGTGGGTGCTGTTCGCGACGGTGCTCGGGTCGAGCCTCGCGTTCATCGACTCGACCGTGGTCAACATCGCGCTGCCCGCGATCGGCCGCGACCTGGGTGCGGACGCCGCGGGTCTGCAGTGGACGGTCAACGGGTACGCGCTGAGCCTGGCGTCGCTGATCCTGCTCGGTGGCTCGCTGGGTGACCGCTTCGGGCGCCGGCGGGTC
>NZ_JBFAZH010000869.1:0-3370 GCF_040681735.1 Actinoplanes sp. NPDC051633
CAACAACCGACCCCGAAAATGCCTCGGCTACCGCACCCCCGCCGAGTGTGTTGCCTTGACCGCCTGAATCTAAGGACGCGGACTTGAGGATCTCGTTGGCCCGGCGCAGCTCGGCGTTCTCCCGGCGCAGCCGCTTCGGCTCGGCCGACTCCTCACTATTGACACCGGTCCGTTGGCCGGCGTCAACTCGGCCCGGCGCACCGACTTGCGCAGCGTCTCGGTGGTGCCGATGCCGAGTTTCTGGGCGACCGCGGTGATCGCCGCCCAGTCGGAGTCGTAGTGCGGCCGCACCTCGGCGACCATCCGCACCGCACGCTGACGCAACTTAGCCGGGTACCGGGAAGGGCGTGACATGACTCGATCCTCCACAAGAGGTCGGACCGGTACCAAACCCGGGGCAGTTCACCCGCTCGGGGCCTCGCCGGTCAAAGATCAAGATCTAGATCCGCGCGTACGCCGAGCAGCCGCACCGGCCGCTTGAGTTCGAACTTCGACAGCACCGCCGACGCCGCAGCGGCGATCACGTCGAGATCGGTCGTTGGGCCGCCGCGCAGCTTCGCCTCCCGGGTCTGCGTGAAGAACGACGACGACCGGACTTTCACGCCGACCCGGATCACCCGCCGGCCGTCGGCGACCACCTCCGCGCCGAGCCGGCGGGCCAGGTCGGCCACCTGCTCCTGGATGGCGGCCCGCTCGGTCAGGTCGTCGGCGAAGGTGACCTCCTTGCTGCGCGACCGGGCGACCCAGGGCTCGGTCACGACCTCGGCGTCGCCGCCACCGCGAGCGATCTCGGACAGCCAGAGCGCGGCCCGCGGCGGGAACCGTGCCGTCAGCACCTCCGGGTCCGCCGCGGCGAGCTCGGCGACCGTCGGCAGGCCCAGCTCGACGAGTTTGGTCACCGTCTTCGGCCCGACACCCCACAGTTCGCCCACCGGCCGGGAGCCCATCACCGGCATCCAGGTGTCACCGGTCAGCGTGGCGATCCCGGCCGGTTCCCGCTTGGCGAACCGAGCCGCGATCTTCGCCTGGTTCTTGTTGCGGCCGATGCCGATCGCGCAGGTCAGCCCGACCCGGTGGTGGACTGCCGCTCTCAACTCCGCGGCCAGCCGCTCCGGATCGTCGATGTCGCCGCCGACGAACGCCTCGTCCAGGCCCTGCACCTGCAGCAGCACCGGAAAGGTCCGCAGCGTGGCCATCACCCGCGCCGACGCCTCCTGGTAGGCCGGCATGTCGGTCGGCAGGAACACGGCATCCGGGCACTTACGGGCAGCCAGCCGCATCGGCATGCCGGAGCGCACCCCTAGCTCGCGGGCCTCCCGCGACGCCGTGGCCACCACTGTCCGGGCTCGCGTCGGATCGCCGGAGCCGCCCACCACCACCGGCCGGCCGCGGAGCTCGGGGCGGCGCAACACCTCGACCGACGCGAAGAACTGGTCCAGGTCGACGTGCAGCACCCAGCGATCAACCACCCGGCTAGTATCGCCTGCTGGACGTCGCGCAAGGGTGATTCCAGCTGTGGGCTGACCATCGATCGCCGGACCGTGATGCATGCTGCCGATCGATGCGATCGCGGAGTTGGTGACGGCCGGCGACGCCGAGCCTGCCACTACGACCTCAAACTCCGCCGACCACAAGACTCGCCGCAACGTTCACCGGACTCGCCCCGAGCGACCTAAGTAGCCCTGTCCAGGGCTCGTCACGCCTGCCGAACGGATCGTGCAACGCCGCCTCGGCGAACCCACCCTGGTACAACGACCAATCGGCGATGCCGCCGCGGAGATGACGGTCTGCCTGTCGCGCCGCAGCGCCCGCCGGACCTGTACCGGCGCGATCGTGCGAGTGGGCCTGGCCGATTGCATGACCCGGGTACGGCTCTGCGCCTCAGGAGGTGATGTCTCCAAGTGACCCTCGACGTTGTACTTGTGCTAAGCCTGACCGCAGAGCGCAGAGCTGGCAGGCGAAGGTCCTGCCGCTATCGAACGCGGGTGATCTCTCGTGCAGATTCTGTTGAACGTGGTCCAGGTCGTCGGCCTCATTGTCGCGGTAGCAGCCATGATGATCAGCCTTCGGGCGAGACGAGATGCCAAGAACAAGGCCGTTGACGTTGACGCCGGCATCCACTCGATCACGTACCGCGAGCACGTACTCAACTTTCACCGTGCCGGCTTCAGCGTGGAGGAAATCGAGGCGATGCTGCGTCGAGAGACCTATCGCCCGGGCATGCCTCTCGATCGGGCCAACGCCTACGACAACGGTTATGCCCCCGAGATGGGTACCGTCGGCGAGATACTAGACCCGCTGGGAACGGGCCGGCGGCGACCCGGCGGGATGCAACCGTCGCACGCGGATGGTTCAGCGACTGACACCAGCGCGGCGCCGGGAACGGTTTCTCAAGCACCGGACGGACCAGCGCAACCCGCAACCGCGCCTGGCAAGCCACCGCGTTGAAGGCGGCACCTGCTGTTCTGACAGCGGCCGCGCTGTCGTACCGCGCTTCCTTAAGTGCTTAGCCTTCTTCCCGAAGTGCTTAGTCTGCTTCCCGCGCAGACTTCGCGTGACGGTATGCCGTCATGCATCGCTGTGCCGCAGGACATGGCATTCTCGAAGCGTGAGAGAGGAAGGCGCGGCACCTTCGCCGAGCTATCCATGGGCCGAGGGCCTGACCAATCTGACGCCCGGAGCTTGCCGCTTCGCGGGCGGCGCGTCATGACCGACGACGAGCTCATCGCCGTCGCGCGGGCAGCCGCTGCCGCACGCGGGAAGGTCGCGCTCGCTCATGCGCATGTCACGCGCCGCGGGACGCAAGCGGAGGTGCTGCTGTCCGACCCGGCATACGCCCGCGGCGGCGGCCTTCTGGTGATCGTCGACCCGGCGACTGGCGCTGTACTTCGCGTCGTACCACAGCTTTAACCCAGCGCACCGCGGCGAGCAGTCAGCGGCAGAAGAGGGAGCCGCACAGCGTCCGCATCATCCCTGATCGCCGATGCTGGAACCCTCGTGTGGGCGTTGACGGCGTTGCTGCGAGCTAGCAAGCCTCTTCGGTTCGCCGGGCTCCGTCCGCAGCGGTCGCTCGGACGGTGACCCGAGACGTTCAGGAAAGACGGTGAGCAGAATGGGAGCAGCAGGGTGTTGAACGGCTCGGAAGCACCTTCAGATGCGCTGAACTACATTGAACGGTGAGGTCGTTAATGCTGGATATGCGGAGCCGCAGGTCAACGCGGTGCGGACCATTCGTTGACACGGTCGAAGCGCGCTCAACGCGGCTGACGACGGTCGAGTTGTATCGCTGCAGGTGGGGGAGTCCTTGCAGGTCAATCGCGTAAGTCACCATTGGACCGCGGCTGCTTACGAGTGGGAGCAGATTGAGAGC
>NZ_JBFAZH010000870.1:0-3369 GCF_040681735.1 Actinoplanes sp. NPDC051633
CGGTTTCGGCGAGCGCGCAGGTGCCGACGCCCGCCCACGAGGGGGCGGGCGGCGTCGTGGAGCCGGTCTGGGCAACCGGGCCGATCGTCAGCATCGAGGCGACCGTATCCGCTGGTGACAAGGGATGCACGTGCTAGTTGATAAAGATCGTCTGTCCGACCGGAAACCGACAATAACTGCCCGCCTGGGCGTTTCCGTTTTCTAGTCATCCGTCCGATTCGCGCATTCGTCACCAAAAAGAATGACCCGCGCGGATCGGCAGTGTCCGCGCGGGTCGTTCCTTTGTTTGTACCTATCGGCCGGCCAGCAGCCTGTTCACCGCGGCGTCCACATCCAGATGATCGGATTCCCGGCCCCGCGGCACCACCACGTAGGTGCGCCGGAGGAACCGGACCAGGACGCTGCGTGGAACCTCGAACAACGCGTTGCCGTCCGGAGACGACAGCGCGAGGGCGACGAAATCGCCCCGCGGCGTGGCCCACGGCCACACCCGGACGTCGCCGATCCCGGCGGGCTCATCGAGCCCTGTAACCAGCAACTCCCGCGCGAAGGACCAGCTCACGGCTTCCCCACCGGCTGATTCCGCGTGGAACAACACATGCACTGCGTAAGGATCGGCTGGGTCGTAGCGGAGGCTGGCGCGCACGGGCAGGGCCGTGGCATCAGGCGCTACGAGCCGCAGCGAGGTTTCGACCTCGACGGTCGTTGGACGAATGGTACTCATGGACGAACTCCCCCCGGCACCGCTGCGAGGCTGGTGAACCCCGCTTTCCCATACTCTGGTGATCTCTGTAGTTACGCTCCGCCATACGCTGATCTCACCCAGTAGTGGGAAGACGGTTGCGAATCCGGCTCTCAACAGGCCAAAAGGCGCTATCTTGCACTGTTCTCTGACGTACTCGTTCCGCCCGGCGTCGGGTGGGCCGGCCGTTGACTTACTCCGGTAACGTCCATTCCTCCCGGGTAGTGACGGGGACCCGGAACACTGGGGGATGAAATGACTACGAAACAGGACGAGCAGGGCTCTTCAGTGGGCGTTCTCGAGAAAATCCGCGCCAACCCGACCGGCCGGCTGGCCCTCAAGGTCGGCATCGGCGTCTTCGGCGGTCTGGTCGTGGCGCTCGGGATCGTGCTCATCCCGTTCCCAGGCCCGGGCTGGGCCATCGTGATCGTCGGGCTGGCGATCTTGGCCCTGGAGTTCGCCTGGGCGAGAAACCTGCTGGAGTTCACCAAGCGCCACGTGCACTCCTGGACCCAGTGGATAGCCCGGCAGTCGCTGCCCGTGCGGGCGGTCGTGGGCGTGGTGGGGCTGGCCTTCGTGAGCGCGATCGTGTGGCTGTCGGTGAAGCTGAGCTTCGGGGTCGACCTGATCGACGTCGTCCTGGGGTGGTTTAGCTGACCCCTGTTCGCGAGGAGGCGGAGACGTCCGGTACAGTCTGTCCGTCTGTTGAGGGCGATTAGCTCAGCGGGAGAGCGCTCCGTTCACACCGGAGAGGTCACTGGTTCGATCCCAGTATCGCCCACCACATCGTCGCAGCTCAGAGGCCGTCGAACGCGATGCTGGTAATGTCTTTGCGCCATGTTGCTCCTCACCTGGGAGTAAATGGGAGCACAAGATCATCTGGTATTGACCGGCTCGCGCGTTCTAATCACACTGCCGCAACCTGATCGACTGTGGGCAAGAGGTGACGTGGTGGGCGCGGTGTCTGCATCCTGCATTGGCGAATAGCTGTAGGCCCGGTTTAGTGACGCCGTGGCACCAGGCTTGATCGTCCGGCTTGGCAGTTGCAGGTTCAGGGACCCCGTGAAGCCCTGACCGCTTGGTAGGTCCGGGCTTTGGCGTGCTGCGATGGCGGGATGGGCTGGTCGGCCTCATGCTGGCGGTCGAGGTCAGGCTGCGTAGAGCCGTCGGTGTGCGGTCGTTGCCGGGGGCTGGCTTGCTTGCCAGCGTGCTTGGAGGCTGTTGGTGATGCGGGCGATCATGACGGGTGTGACGTGGCTGTAGATGCCGCGGACGCCGGCGAGGCGGTGCCCCAGTCGGCGGGCTTGGGCGATCTCGGGGATGTCGTCTTCGATGAGCCAGGTCTTGGGGGTGTGCCGGGTGTCGTGGAAGTGCATTCCCTCGAGGATCGGTGCGGGGTGGGTGGGCTGCCGTTGACGGCGGGTCGCCAGACGCGGCGTGACATGGCGGAGCGGCGCAGCCAGGAGCCGCGGGCGCCGCAGAAGACGGTGTCTTGGTCGTGGCTGTCGAGCACTTCGTGCAGCAGGTTGACCAGGAATGGCGGTAGGTGGATGTCGCGGACGGCGGCGGGGGATTTTGGGTGGGCCGAGGTAGAGCCGGCCGCGGACTTCGTGCAGGGCGCCGACGTCGCGGTGCACGTGGACCAGGCCGTCGCCGAGGTGGGTGTTAGCTCTGGCGAGTCCGGTGAGTTCCCCCCAGCGCATGCCGGTGTAGGCGGCGGTGATTCGCCGTTCAGCCGCGCCGCTGGGTCGTGGAGAGAACCCTTGCCTGGCTGACCGCGCACCGCCGGCTGGCCCGTGACTACGAACGCGACCCGGCCGTCTCCGAAGCGATCATCCGCTGGGCCGCGACCAACGGCATGCTCCACCGGATCACCCGCGGACACCCGGCCCGACGGCAACTCCGCCGTACCTTCACCCGCCCCTAACCCCATCTCAAACACTCACTAAGCTGACCGGGGACCTCGGCTTGGCGCTGGGCCTGAAGGTCTGCTTCTCATGGGTGGGGTACTGGCCCCTCCGCGCGTCAACCAAGGTCGAGTGCATGCATTTCGCGCGGATCGCGTTAGGTTTCGATCCTTAGCCGGCCAATTCGCTGAGCAGCAGGGCGCAGGCGAAGCCGACGGCGGTGGCCAGCGCCACGAAGGGGCCGCCGTGCTGCAGAGCCTCGGGGAACATCGTGTCGGCGAGCATCGCCAGGATGCCACCCGCTGCAAGGGCAAGGATCGCGCTCGTCATCCCGGGCGACAGCCCCGACAACAGCGCGTAACCGGCGACCGTCGCGGCCACGCACACCAGCCCGACCGCCGTCCACACGCCCACGATATAGCCACGGGAGCGGCCCTCGTCGCGCATCGCGGCGGCGCTGCCCAAGCTCTCCGGGACGTTGCCCAGGAACACCGCCGCGAGCAGCACAAGGCCAAGACCGGGCCCTTCGGCGTGCAGGCTGACCCCGATGGCGATGCTCTCCGGGACGCCGTCGATCAGCGCGCCGGCCAGCAGGGCCGTACCGGCCACCGCCGCGACCTGGGGGCTCTCCGGCTTGTGCGCCGCGCCCGCCACGACATCGGTGGCATCGCGGCCGGTGCGTTTGGGCGACTTCGCGGCCATCCGCTCCAGTCCGACGTC
>NZ_JBFAZH010000871.1:0-3357 GCF_040681735.1 Actinoplanes sp. NPDC051633
CATAAAAAAACGCTAGCTTTGATAAGCTAACGTTACAAATTTTTTAAGAAATAATTTTGTTTTTCAAAATTCCAAATGGCCGTAATTGAATGGGCGTACGCGGTGACGCTGGTCGCGGCCCTGATCCTGGGCCAGGCGGCGTTCGGCCAGGACGGCCTGGTCTTCCCGCTGATCATCTCCACCGTCGGTGTGGTGATCGCCATCGTCGGCGTCTACATCACCCGGCTGCGGGCCTCGGACAAGAACGGCCTGACCGCGATCAACCGCGCGTTCTACATCTCCGCGGTGCTGTCCGCGGTGGTCGTGGCGATCGTCAGCTTCATCTACCTGCCGTCGACGTTCGCCGGCTTCGGCACCGACGCCGCGATCGACCCGGACGTGGTCAACAGCGGCGCCAACCCGCGCATCGTCGCCATCGGCGCGGTCGTGATCGGCATCGTGCTGGCGGCCGCGATCCAGGCACTGACCGGCTACTTCACCGAGACCCAGCGGCGTCCCGTGCAGGACATCGGCAAGTCGTCGCAGACCGGTGCGGCGACCGTCGTGCTGGCCGGCATCAGCGTCGGCCTCGAGTCGGCCGTGTACTCCGCGCTGCTGATCGGCGCCGGCGTCTACGGCGCGTTCCTGCTCGGCGGCTCGTCGCTGACCCTGTCGCTGTTCGCGGTGGCGCTGGCCGGCACCGGCCTGCTCACCACGGTCGGCGTGATCGTGGCGATGGACACCTTCGGCCCGATCTCGGACAACGCGCAGGGCATCGCCGAGATGTCCGGTGACGTGGACGAGCGCGGCGCGCAGATCCTCACCGAGCTCGACGCGGTCGGCAACACCACCAAGGCGATCACCAAGGGCATCGCGATCGCCACGGCCGTGCTGGCGGCGACCGCGCTGTTCGGCTCGTACGTGAACACGCTGCGCACGTCGCTGGCCGAGGCCGGCATCACCGCCGAGCGCATCGGCACCGAGGTGCTCAACCTGTTGAACATCGCGAACCCGCGCAACCTGGTCGGCCTGCTGATCGGCTCCGCGGTGGTGTTCCTCTTCTCCGGTCTGGCCATCAACGCCGTGTCCCGGTCCGCCGGCGCGGTCGTGATGGAGGTCCGGCGCCAGTTCCGCGAGTTCCCCGGCATCATGGACCGCACCCAGCGCCCGGAGTACGGCCGCGTGGTCGACATCTGCACCCGCGACGCTCAGCGTGAGCTGATCACCCCGGGTCTGCTGGCGATCATGGCCCCGATCGCGGTGGGCTTCGGCCTGGGCGCCGGTGCGCTGGCGGCCTACCTGGCCGGCGCGATCGGCACCGGCACGCTGATGGCGGTCTTCCTGGCCAACTCCGGTGGGGCCTGGGACAACGCCAAGAAGCTGGTCGAGGACGGCAACTACGGCGGCAAGGGCTCCGAGGCCCATGCCGCCACGGTCATCGGCGACACCGTCGGCGACCCGTTCAAGGACACCGCCGGCCCGGCCATCAACCCGCTGCTCAAGGTGATGAACCTGGTCTCGCTGCTGATCGCCCCGGCGGTCGTGGCGTGGAGCGTCGGCGACGACGCGAACACCGCGCTGCGGGTGACCGTCGCGATCGTGGCGGCGCTGATCATCGTGGCCGCGGTGCTCAACAGCAAGCGCAAGCCGATCTCGATGGGCGACGACGCTCCGGCGTCCACCCCCTCGGAGAAGATCACCGCCTGACGCACCGGACACTGAAGGGGCACCCGGGTTCTTCCCGGGTGCCCCTTCGTCGTAACGATGACCGTAAAAACCTGTCGGACCCACGCCGTACCCTTTTCGCCATGCGTGCGGCTCGACCCTTGATCGTTCTCCTCATCCTGGCTCTGTCCGCCTGTTCGCACACCACGGGGCCGAGGACATGGGCGGCGTCGGTCTGCACGGCGCTGGCGCCGTGGCGGGCCGAGATCAGCACCCTGACCGATCGTGCTCAGGAGCAGATGACCGCCAAGACCACTCCGTCGCAGGCGAAGGAGAACCTGATGCGCCTCTTCGGCGGCGCCGAGACGGCGAGCGAGCAGGCGCGGGCCGGGGTGGAGCGGGCCGGCGTGCCCGACGTCGACGAGGGCGAGCAGGTGGCGCAGAGCTTCACCGCGGCGCTGAGCGGCATGCGCGACGCGTACGGGCGGGCGCGCACCGGCATCGAGGGGTTGTCCACCAGCCCGCAGAAGGCCTTCTACGAGAAGGTCGGGGGCGTGGTGGAAAAACTCAATGCCGAATACGAGCAAAGTTCCCTCGATACCGGCAAACTGAGCTCCGTTGAGTTGAAACAAGCGTTCGACGAAGTGCCGGAGTGCCGCTGACCATGGCCGAGACCGGGTGGCCGCTGATACCGCGCGAGCTGCTGCCCGCGCCGGTGAAGGTCGCCCGGCGAAAGAGGGCCGAGACCGCGCGCCGGGAGACCGGTCGTCAACTGCCGATCTTCGGCGCCGAGTCGACCGACGCCTCACCGCTGGACCTGGTGGGTCTGTTGGCGGGTCCGGGCCGGCTCGAGCGGATGGGCGGGACGGCCAGGGTGGCCGTGTCGGTGGACGCGGCGTGGCGGGTGCACGTGCTGGCCGCCGAGCTGGTCAGCCGTGGTCTGGTGGTGAAGTGGCGGCCGCTGGACGAGGGCGGGTTCGAGGTGCGGACGGCGTACTCGAGCCGGCTCAACGGCCTCTTCCGCCCCGAGGACCAGCTGTTCTTCACCGGGGCCAGGCTCCGGCTCTGGGTGGCCGCCGCGGGCGGGCCCCTCGACGACGGGTACGAACTGGCCCTGACCCCCGTGGGCCCGGTGGACATGATCGACGCCGCCCTGCGCCGCGCGGGTCTCGACGGCAGTCTGTCGGATCACGGACGCAGCTATCTGATCACCGGCCGGCAGCGCCTCCGCAGACTGTCTGAGCTGGTCGGCGAGCGTCCGGCGTCGGCACCCGGTCAGGTCTGGCCGGGCGGCGCCCCCGCATGATCTTCACCGATTGTGTGCGGCACGACGCCACGTTCCCGGTGTACGGTGTCGCCGTCGGACGCATGCGGTGGCCGAACCGTTACCATCCGGCTTCCTGGATGCCCCGGGGAATGCCGGATGGTCCGGCGCGTTAGTTTGAAGGTCGTAAGCACAGAAGTGTGGGAGTGCCGTGCCGAGTAACACCAGGACGACCCGTCTGGTCATCGTCGAGTCTCCGTCGAAGGCCAAGACGATCGCCGGTTACCTGGGGCCCGACTATTTCGTCGAGGCCTCCTTCGGCCATGTCCGCGATCTGCCCAAGAACGCCGCCGACGTCCCCGCCAAGTACAAGGGTGAGTCGTGGGAGCAACTGAGAACGATTTCTAGGGACGATTTTAAAAAAGATGAGGAAAAGTACCAAAAAGAAA